>JANWYC010000030.1 GCA_025057245.1 Aquificaceae bacterium
TACAAGGTTTATAACATACATACCCCAAAAAGTTATGTCTCAGGGAGGAGGTAATATGGCGAAGTATATCAGCAATAAAACCCACAACCAAAAAGACCATGCAGACCACCAGCTTACACCACAGAAATCATCATACTCGCAGCCATACTCAAAATACACAAAAACGTATCCTACAGAACACTTGAACTCATCCTCAAAGACAAACTCGCACACTCCCCCGACTTTTCCACAATCTTCTACAGGTTCAAAAAACTAAACCATGAGCTTCTCTCGTTCATCTTGTCAAAAACCGCAGAAATCTGGAGAATGTTTTAAATTCATCCAAGGCAGAAAAGACAAGACTTATAACCTGCACGCCGTAAATGGCAGTTTTTTCAAAGGGTAGCAAACATACCAAAAAGTTAGTAGCATGGCTTTACGGTTAAAGACCACCAGTAAAAAGACCAGAAAGACCAAATGCCCGCTATTTAAAAGTATGAAGCAGGATAGGGTTTATTCTACGGAGCTTGGCGATGCTTTCAAAGCTAAGTTTTTTATGTTTTCCCACGTGTTCTGTAGAATTATTGTCATATGCCTGTTGTATAATTCTCAAACATTCTCACGTCAGACTTTGAAAAGTGCCTTTGGTTAAAGAGTTCTTCTTTTACAACTTCCTCAAAGACTTTTAGCGACAGCTCTTCTTCCTCTCCAAGGTCATACCAAAGGCACGAGCTAAAGTATTCTCTCAAAAAGCTCTGCGGGTAGCCTTGTGCTTTCAGCCTGCTTTCTGAAAGGTCTTTGAAAAACTCTACCTTTGATGTTTTGCATTGCCTTTCAATTAGTAGCTCAAGACCTTGGGGGGCGTCCTTTCTTACCAGAAAAAGAGCGAACACAAAGGGCAGTTTGTGCAAACTATACCACTCCTCACCAAGGTCGTAGACAAACTTCCACCTTCCAGTTAGCTTTTCCTCAAGGGCTTGGTCGCCTATGAGCAGAAGAGCTTGCGCATCCTCTTTTGTCTCCACCTCTTCAGGTTCATTGTGGTATACCACTTTCATAATGTATCTGGCTAAGACCTTTGAAGTTAGAGATGCAGGCGTTAGGTATACCCTGCTTACCTTGTCAATGGAAAGGTTAGAAAACAACAACACAGAGCATGCCTTTTTCTTAGAGGCTATACATATGCTGGGAACGAGCCTGTAACTTTCCCTATGAAATATGTATTCCACTGAGGAGACTATGCCGGCGTGAATTTCACCGCTTCTGAGCTTTTCTACTAACTGTGAAGGATGACCTTCCACCAAGGCTATGTTACGGCTCTCCCAACGATAGAAGAGCGGTAGTGTGTTTAAATAGTTTACCTTTCCTACCTTTATCATTAAAAGCTCTTTGAATGTTCTATAAACTTCTGTAGTTTCTCGTAGGCTCTGCCTGAGTGGATGGATTCCTTAGCTATGTCAAGGGCTGTCTTCCAGTCTTCAGTTATGCCTGAAGTTAGCACGCCAAACATAGAGTTTAATAAAACTGCGTAGTATGCAGGTGAAACCTCACCTTTTAACACAGAAACCACCATCTTTGCGCTTTCATCCACGGAGGAAGCCCTTATGTAGTCAACGGAGTAGGTTTTAAAGCCTACCTCCTCGGGATGGAAGTCGTACAGTATAACCTCGTTGTTTCTGAGCTCCGCTACGCGGGTGGCAGTGCTAATAGAGACCTCATCCATTCCGTCCTTTCCATGAACCACGAAAGCTCTCTTTATACCCATATTCCTCAGAGCAAAGGCTACCTTATCCACCAAATGCTCTGAAAAGACACCGAGAAGTTGTCTGCGTGCATCCGCAGGATTGGAGAGAGGACCCACTAGATTGAAAATGGACCTAATACCTACCTCCCTCCTTGGACCTATAACTCTCTTCATAGCAGGATGGAACAGAGGTGCGAACATAAAACCTATACCTATTTCCTCTATTAAGCTCTTGACCTGTTCTGGTCCAAGGTCTATTTTAGCTCCCAAATGTTCCAGCAAGTCCGCACTACCGCTTTTGGAAGATACAGACCTGTTGCCATGCTTTGCCACCCTTATGCCAGCACCTGCTAACACAAAAGCAACAGTGGTGGAGATGTTAAAGGTCTCCGACATATCCCCTCCAGTGCCACAGGTATCTACCAAATTCTCCTTGTCCTCCACATACACCTTTGTAGCTCTCTCTCTGAAAAACTTAGCCGCGCCTTCTATCTCCTCAGAGGTCTCTCCCTTCATCTTCGTGCCCACGATAAAAGCACCTATCTGAGCATCCGTTGCTCTTCCCTCCGTAACGTCTTCCAGAGCCTGCACTATCTCTTCCTTAGACAGGTTCTTAAAGTCAGATATTTTTTTGAGTATGTCCCTCATGCTAAAGATTTTACATTATTACTAAAACTTTGCGCACCCAGAGCCCGCTAATCTGAACCTCAAACCTACCACTATCTTCGTCCACCAAGGTCTAGGTAGCTTGCGTTCATGAGCCACTCAGGGCTAAGCTTTTGTTCTTCCTCTTGTGTTGTGGCTACCGCACTGGTTTTAAACTTTTCCTCTGCCCTTTGCTAGTAGGTTTCTACCAGTTCCTTCAGCGTGTCTGTGTCTGCCTTTTCTGCGAGTTTGATAAGCGGTAAGCTGTCACCCTCTACGAGCCTTATGAGTCTGACTGCTTCTGACTGAAGATGTTCTTTGTATTTCTTGCCTATCTCCGCAAGCTCTTTTAGTTCTTGCTTCTCCTTTTCTGTGGCTTCAAGCCTAAGTTGTAGCGCCTCTGCCAGTTCTGCCAACTCTTCTTTCGTTAGCGCACTTAGTTCTACCTTTTCCATACTTACACCTCCAGCGTTCATAAAACCAAGTTTACGGAGTTATTCTTAAGTTTCCAGCAAGGATTTCAAAAGTGGTCTATATTTTTCCGTATGAACCTCACAGAAGTTATAACCGTAATCTCAGCCCTGACAGTTGTTATAGGCATTGCGGTTACCTTGTTAAACAAAAGGATTGATGACACCAACAAAAGGATTGACGAGCTAAGGCAGGAGCTTAAGGAAGAGATTAGAGAGCTGAGACAAGAGTTTAAAGAAGAGCTCCGAGAAATCCGTCAGCTTCTATACAAGGTCTTGGAAATCCCTCAGAAAGAGGACAAGTAGATTTCTCTCAAGTGCTCTGGCAAAAGCTCTGGAGGGTAGGTCTTGTCTGCTATTTTGTCCAAGTGCCACCACCTTTCCAATGGTTTGTTTTTGTATCTTTCCATGTAAGCTGGAGGTCCGTGCTTTTTGAGTTCTTTTAAAACTCTAATGTCAAGCACTTTTACCCTTTGGTCTCCATCAAACCCAAGCTCGTGAATATCATCTCTTACCTTCGCCATCATCCAGTAGTTGTGATTGCAGAATGCATCGGGAAGCCCTGGCGGATACTCAAGAGAAAACTCGTAATCTTCTATAAGAGTCTCAATATCCTTGCTCCAAACTTCTCCACGCTCCTTCTTGTCCATGCATCTACATCCTCTCTATACAATGTGTAGTGGGTAAACTCCCCTGGTCTTAGCACCGCTCCTGTAGGGAGAATAGCATTTTCAAACACCGCATTTTTTACGCTTCTCTTAAACTCTCACTCTGCGTATAATATATAGCTATGTATTATGTCTTTTTGGTTCTGTTCATAATAGTGGCGATTTTGTTGGTAATCGTGGTGCTTATGCAAAGAACGAGGGGAGATGTAGGTTCTGCCTTTGGGGGTATGGGTCAAGGTGTTTTTGGTCCAGGTGGTGTGGATACGATACTGACAAAAATTACCTACTGGCTCGGTTTTAGCCTTATGGCTCTTGCCATGGCTTTAGCCCTTACCCATCCTTCAAAAAGGGGCTCTCTTATAAAAGATGAAACTCAAACAGCTCCTGCTCAAACCCAGCAAGGTAAGCCTGAGGGACAAAGCAATCCTTCTGGCACACCTTCTCAAAACAAACCATAAAGAGCTCTACCTTATGGAGGAAGTGGAAGCTCCATCACACATAGAGACCGCTTTTCTGCAGGGCTTGAAAAAACTGGAAGAGGGCTACCCTCTTCAGTATCTAATAGGAGAGTGGAACTTTTACGGGAAGACCTTCTCAGTGCAAGAAGGCGTGCTTATACCCAGACCTGAGACGGAGGTTCTGGTAGAAGAGGTTCTCAAAAGGCTACCTTTATACGGAGAGCTTGTGGGTCTTGAGATTGGCGTGGGAAGCGGTTGCATAAGCATAACTCTTCTCCTTTTAAGAGAAAACCTTAAGATGGTGGGGAACGATGTAAGTCTTAAAGCCTTAAGTCTTACCAAAAGGAACGCAGAGAGGCACGGAGTTTATCAAAGACTTTTACTCTTCTGCGGAGACCTTTTTGAGGCTATAAAACCAAAGGAGTTTGACTTCGTGGTCTCTAACCCACCTTACATACCCGCATCCATGTGGCAGAGTCTGCCAGAGGGCGTAAAGCTGGAAGGTTATAATTCTCTCATAGGAGGCATGGAAGGCTGGGAGTTTTACCAGAGGTTTAACAGAAGCTTGGATAAGTATCTTAAAAAGGGTGGCTTTTTTGCCTTTGAAATAGGACACGACCAAGGAAGCGTGGTTAAGAGTATCTTTGAAGGTTCAGGCTACCAAGTGCAGGTGATAAAGGACCTGTCGGGTAAAGACAGGGTGGTAGTAGGATGGAAATCGTAGGCTTTTTAATGGGCGTTTTCTTCTTTATCCTGCTCGAAGCTTTTTTTGCTGGGTCGGAGATTAGTTTAGTTAGCGTGGATAAGGGTAAAGTGCTTAGTCTATACGAGAAGACCAAGCAGGAATTCCTTAAGGACTTTTACGAGCATCCTGAGGAATACATCACTCTTACCATGTTAGGCTACAGCGTAAGCATAGTCTTTGCGTCCACATTCTACACGCTTGCGGTGATAGAGCTTGCCAACTATTTGACCTTTATAAAAGGTTTTGAAGTGTTCCTCTCCACCACGTTGGTAGTATTTACACTTCTCTTTGGTGAGCTTATCCCTAAGAGCCTCTTTCAGAAACATGCGGAGAGGCTTATTGTGCCCTCTCTTTGGATACTAAGCAGGCTAAAGACCTTTACAAAACCCTTGCTGGTTAGTGCTAGGTTGGTAAGCAGGTCCATTACAAACCTTCTCAAAGGTCGCTACCAAGAGAGTTTACAGAGGGAAGAGCTCCTCAGGCTTATGGAGAAGGCGTCTTTGGAAGATGAGAGCCTACGCGTGGCTATGCGCGTGCTTACGCTGAAGGACCTTTTTATAACCGAGAAGATAAAGCCTATTCAAGAAGTGGTAATGGTAGAAGAGAATGCAGGGGTGGAGCAGGTAATGGAGATAATGAAAGAAAGTCGGTATAGGAGACTGCCCGTTTACAGGAGGAGGGTGGACCAAATAGTGGGATACGTGGACTTTTTTGACCTTATTCAGAGCAGGCACGCGAGGTCTATAAGAGAGCATATCCGACCAGTTCACTACTTCTCTGAGTTCACGACCCTTGATAGGGCGTTTCAAGTGTTTAAAAAAAGTAAGGAGCAGATGGGTATGGTTGTGGACGAGAGAGGAAACTTGCTGGGTATAGTTACTTGGGATGACCTGCAGGGCTACATTATAGGGAGTTTCCCCGAAGGTGTTGACGGCGAGGAAGAGCAAACCCTTCAGATAGAAAAAGGCAGATGGATAGTAGACGGTGCGGTGGATAAGGAGAAGTTGGAGAGGCTCTTGGGAGTGGAGCTTCCAGAGGGTCCTTATACTACGCTAAGCGGTTTTCTGTGCTTTTACACCAAAGGTCTGCCAGAGAAGGGGCAGGTAGTAAAGCACGGAGGCTATAGCTTTAAAGTTTTGCAGAGGAACGAAGGAAAGGTTATAAAAGTTATGGTGGAGAAGGATGTATCCGGAGAATAAAAGTATAAGGGATATTCCAGAGGAGCTAAAGCCAAGGGAAAAACTGATGCGTCTTGGGGCGGACAAGCTAACTGAGGAAGAGCTGTTAGCCATACTTTTAGGTTCTGGCACTAAGCAGATGGATGTTTTAAGCCTTTCAAGGGAGGTGGTAAGGTTAGGCTGGCAGGAAATACACAGGATGTCTCCAGAAGAGCTGATGGAAAAGTTCAAAGGCATAGGAGAAGCCAAAGCTTGTCAGATAAAGGCTATAACCGAGCTTGCCAGAAGGATAAGCGACCCTTACGAGAGCATTTTTATAAACAATCCTGAGGATGCCTACAGGTTCGTAAGGGAAAGGGTTGATGACCGAAGGGAGCATCTGGTGGGGTTATATCTTAGCCCTACCAACAGACTTCTGTCCTACGAGCTTATTGCCATAGGTAGGATGAACGCCCTGCACGCAGAGCCTAAGGACATACTCTACCACGCAGTAAGTATCGCCTGCAATGGTATAATATTAGCTCACAACCACCCGAAGGGAGAACCAAAGCCTTCTCCAGAAGACATAGAGTTTACAAGAAGATTAAAGCAAGCTTGTTTACTCATGGGGTTTGAACTGCTAGACCACTTGATAATAACCAAAAAGGGCTACCTTTCCATGAGAAGGGAGGGTTATCTTTGATAGGTTTGCTTCAGTCTATAGGTCTTGCCAAGAGCCTTTGCTCCGCATGCGGTCTGAACTTTGTGGGGAAAGAGCAAGGTTTTCTTTGTGAGAGTTGTCTCCAGAGCCTTAAACCCTACCACCCTATGGACTACTCCAAAAGGATAGAGTATGTGTTTTCTTATAGGATATACGGACTTTACAAAGATGTGCTGAAAGAGGTCATACAGAGCATAAAGTTTGAAAATTCAAAAAGGCTTGCTCACAGGTTGGGAGGAATTATAAAGGAACACATACAGGAATACATAGAAGAGGTTCAACCAGACCTCATTACTTACCCTTCTTTGAACCTTAGAAGGCTTTGGAGTAGAGGGTTTAACCATATGGAGGAAGTGCTAAAGGGTGCGGGTGTGCCCGCAATTAAGCTTTTTAAAAGAAGAGACTTTAAGCCTCCTCTTGCCTATCTTGACGAGCAAGAAAGAGCGAGGGTAGTTAAGGAACACAGACTAAAGGAAGAGTTCATAGAATACTTGCAAGGTAAAAGGGTGTTGATAGTTGATGACCTGTTGACCACTGGCTCTACCATAAAACGCCTTGCCTACCTACTTATGTCTGTGGGCGCAGAGGAAGTGCATGCTTACTTTATAGCTAAAGCTTAAAACATCCTTGCCATTAAACACTCTCCCTGTCAGAAGTTTTAGAAACCACCACATTGGATGTATGAATACGCTATAGCGGTGTTTTACCTTAGCCTTGTTGATGCGCCCACAAGGTGGAGTGCTTTTGACACTTTTGGGGTATAGATTTTAATTTCTCGTCCAGCTTTTGTGCTTATAATAGTGTATCTGATGGCTGAAGGCATAAGTCATTTAGGCAAGGATGTAAAACTACCCTACGAGAGCATATGGTGTCTTGGGAGGTATGCTTCTGGATACACATTAATTTTTACCTTGAATAAGTTATCTCACAGTGTGAGTAGTGGAGGCACAGAAGGAAGCTACGAGGGAGTTGCGGGCAGCATAATTGATTTGCGTAACAGATTATGCCCTTCCGTATCTGACTGCTTACTCTATGGTGATACCTCTGCCAGTTTTGGTGAGAGAGGCTCCACTGTGGAAGGTTTTAGTTCAATGACAGAAGCAAAGAGTTCAACGCTTAAATGTCTAACACAATCTGCGATAAAAACGGGTTACAATGCGAGTGCTGATTTGATAGGTAGTAGGTTAATATCGCATTTGATAAGGACCGTAAGGTCAATTTACCAATACAATTTAAAGGAGGTTAGGTTATGAAAAGAGTAGGTATAGTCATTGCTGTCGTGCTTGCGGTTTTTTTTCTGTTCAGAGCCTGTGGAAATAGCCCTGAAGAGTCCGCAAGAGACATAGTTAAGGAGTTTATAGAAAACATAAGGGATGAGGAAGGAACCGAAGCGGTTAAGCTTCTCTATCCACCTTTCAGGGATGCTTTGGTGCAGGATGTAAAACTGCCCATTCAGCTCACTGAGATGAAACCTTCACAGATACTCGCCTGTGCCCTGTCTTCAATGGGTGAGAACATAAAAAAGGTAAGGGTTCTTGACTCAACCAAGATAGACGAGAAGCATGTGGAAGTTTTGGTAAAGGTAATAGACAGGGATGGCGTGGAAAAGATTTTCACTTTCATAGTTATAAAGGACGAGAAAACGTGGAAGATAGCAAGCATCTCGGGTATTAAATGAACTTTCTCATCTGGCAAGTTGCCTATCTGGGGGACGTGGTTCTTACCACGCCTCTCATAAGAGCTCTTAAAAAACACTTTCCTGATGCACGCATAGCCTTTGTGGGTAGGAGTTTTATAAAAGAGCTTTTACAAGGTATGGGAGTGGAGCTTATACCTTTTGATAAGGGTCTAATAGAGAGCTTTGAGATAATCGGAAGGATAAAAGGCTTTGATGTGGTGTTGTGTCCGCACGTGTCCGCAAGGAGTGCTCTCCTGCTTTTTCTTGCTCGCATACCTGTTAGGATAGGCTTTGATAGGTCTGAATTAAAATGGCTTTTTACCTATAGGGTGGAGCATGTCTGGCACATGCACGAGACAGAAAGAAACCTCAAACTTCTTGAGCCTCTTGGCGTTAAGGAATTTGAGAGCACTCCCTTCCTGTTTGTTAGCGATGAAGAGAAAGGATTGGTAAAGGAAAAGTTCAATCTTCCTGAGAGTTTTGTAGTGCTTTCTCCCTTTTCCAACTTTCCGTTAAAAGAGTGGCACTTGGAAGGCTGGCTCACGCTGACGGAGAAACTTCCCTTTACTCCCGTAGTTGTGGGAAACCAAAGAGACGCAGAGAGAGCGTCCGTCTTCAGTAAAAGAGCCATAAATTTGGTAGGTAAGACAAACCTGAGAGAGCTTATAGCCCTTGTAAGCCTTTCAAAAGTAGTCATTTCCTGCGACTCCTCCCCCGTGCACATAGCCAACGCAGTAGGCGTGCCAGCTATAACCTTGTATACTTCCACATCTCCCGCTTACGGTTTTTATCCCCTATATGGTGCTTACCTTACACCAGAGCTCCCCTGCTCACCCTGCT
>JANWYC010000031.1 GCA_025057245.1 Aquificaceae bacterium
ACACACCCCCACCCCTTTCAAATGCACGCAAATTTTCTCGAAGCGGAGGTAGTGCATTTTTTAAAATCACATGAATATAACATAGAAATATGCCCCAAACTCTCTAAGGAAACAACACCCTATTCAGTTGCCAAGATGCCAAGGGACTACAACAGCCCCTCAACCAAACACCGTCATAAAGCATAACACAAGAAAAACGGAAAGTCAAGAGGGTAGTGCAAAACTCATTAAAAAGTTAGTCGCACGGTTCTACAGCCAAAACCCACAACCAAAAAGACCAAGCGGACTATCAGCTTAAGTTCTTTTATGTTTTTCCAAGTGCGTTATAGAACTATTGTCGTATGCCTATAAGATAATTCTCAAACACTCTTTATGGCTGTATTATAATTCTCAAACATTCTCCAGTAATCCCTTGTTAACTATACGCTGTGCCTTATACTATATTCTCATGACTGGGCATGAAATTAGAGAACTCTTTCTAAGCTTCTTTGAAAAAAAGGGACACACTAGGGTAAAGTCTGCAAGCCTGTTGCCAGAAAAGGACCCAACCCTTCTGTTCGTGAACGCTGGCATGGTGCCTTTCAAAGATGTGTTCCTCGGCGTGGAAAAAAGACCATACACGCGGGCTGTTTCCTGTCAGAAGTGTTTGAGGGTTTCTGGAAAGCACAACGACCTTGACAGCGTGGGCTTCACCTCAAGGCATCATACCTTCTTTGAGATGTTAGGAAACTTCTCCTTTGGAGACTACTTTAAAAAGGAGGCGGTAGAATACGCCTGGGAGTTTGTTACTCAGTGGTTAAAAATTCCTCAGGATAGGCTATTTGTTAGCGTATACAGGGAGGACGAGGAGGCTTACCGCCTTTGGAGAGAACATATAGGACTGCCAGAGGAACGCATCTGGAAGATGGGGGAGGAGGACAACTTCTGGCAGATGGGGGAGACTGGTCCTTGCGGTCCATGCTCGGAGATATACGTAGACAGAGGACCAGAGCATGAACTGGAGAGATACCTTGAGATATGGAACTTGGTGTTTATGCAGTATAACAGGGATGAGAAGGGAAACCTTACGCCACTGCCTAAGCCTAACATAGACACGGGTATGGGTTTAGAAAGGATAGCCAGCGTGCTTCAGGGTAAAAAAACCAACTTTGAAACAGACTTACTTAGACCTATCATAGCCTTTGCTGAAGAGCTCTCTGGCGTTGCCTACGGTGAGAACTACGAAAAGGACAGCGCACTTAGGGTAATAGCGGACCACCTTAGAGCTCTGACCTTTGCCATAGGTGATGGTGTTCTTCCATCCAACGCAGGCAGGGGATACATACTCAGAAGGATACTACGCAGGGCTATGAGGTATGGCTACAAGCTTGGGCTTGATAAGCCTTTTCTCTACGAGGGCGTGGATGTGGTGGTGGATGTAATGAAGCAAGCCTACCCAGAACTCCTTCAGGTGCAGTCTTTCGTTAAGTCTGTGATAAGAGGGGAGGAAGAGAGGTTTATAAACACTCTGAAAAGGGGTATGCCTTATGCGGAGGAGGTGCTTTCCAAGGCTGATGGTGTGCTGTCTGGAGACTTAATCTTCGCTCTTTACGACACTTACGGATTTCCCATTGACCTGCTTGAGGATATGGCAAGGGAGAGGGGTATAAGGCTTGACATGGATGGCTTTAGCAGGGAGATGGAAAACCAGAGGGAGAAGGCGAGGAAACACTTCAAGATTGAAACCGAAGAGACAAAACCCATCTACCACCATCTTAAAGAGCTGGGCAGAACTACGGAGTTTGTGGGTTATACGGAGTTAAGCGTTCACACAGAGGTTGTAGCCTTGGTAAAGGACGGGGAGCTTGTCTCTGAGCTGAAAGAGGGAGAAAGGGGAGAGCTATTTCTTAGACAAACTCCCTTCTACGCAGAGAGGGGTGGTCAAGTTGGGGACACGGGGACGGTGCAAACGCAAGGAGGGCTGTTCTTCGTAGAGGACACTCGCTGGGGCGTGGAAGGTTTGATAACTCACATAGGCTACGTGGCTAAGGGTGTCATTAGCGTCGGGGAGAAGGCTTTTGCCCATGTTGAGGAGGAGAGGCGTAGAGACATACAGAGAAACCACACCGCAACGCACCTTCTACACTCCGCTCTTAGAGAAGTTCTGGGAGAGCATGTGCGTCAGGCTGGCTCTTTGGTGGCGGACCAGTACCTGCGCTTTGACTTTACCCACTTCCAACCCATGAGAGAAGAGGAGATAAGAAAGGTTGAGGAGATAGTAAACCAGCAGGTGTTGAAAAACCAACTAGTGGTGGTGGAAGAGATGGACTACCAATCCGCCATAAAGAGCGGTGCCATAGCCATATTTGAGGAAAAATACGGAGAGCGCGTAAGAGTTTTGAGCGTAGGGGACTTTTCAAAGGAGCTGTGCGGTGGGACGCACGTTAGCAAGACGGGTGACATAGGCTACTTTAAAATAATATCTGAAACCTCTGTGGGTGCAGGTTTAAGACGCATAGTGGCAAAGACGGGCAGGTGGGCGGTGGAGCAGTCCTTCACGGAGAGAAGGATTCTCACAGAAACTGCGCGCCTTCTGGGCGTGTCATACGAAGACTTACCCATTGCGGTTCAAAAGCTTATGGATGATGTCAGAGAAAAGGAAAGGGAGATAGTCAGACTAAAAGAGAAGCTTCTCGTGGGTGGCGGTGTTTCCTTAAAAAGGGAAGATGTGGTGGATGTTGAGTTTTACCACGGAGTTCTTCAGGAAGTAGAGCCTAAAGAAATGCTAACCCTTGCGGACAACTTGAGAAACAGAAGCCATAGAGCGGTGGTGTTTCTTCTCAGCAAAAGAGGTGATAGGGTGTCTTTTCTCTTAGCCATGTCCAAACCTCTGATTGAAATGCTCTCCGCAAAGGAGTTGGCAAGTGTGGTCTCTAAGCATCTTGGAGGTGGTGGAGGCGGAAGGGACGACTTGGTGCAGGGTGGTGTAAACAATCTTGATAGGCTTGAGGAAGCTCTAAAGGAGATAAAATCTGTTATAATAGATAGACTTACGGAGGTAAAGACATGAAGAAGGGCATACATCCAGAGCTCAAACCTACGCACTTTGTGTGTGGATGCGGAAACCAATTTACCCTGCTTTCCACAAAGGGTGGAACTGTCTACCTTGAGACATGCAACGCCTGTCACCCATTCTACACTGGCAAGCTGAGGATAAAACCAGCCTTCCTCGAGCTTACTGGTAAGGGCTGATGCTCAGTTCAGACATAGAGGAAAGGTTAAAAGCAATAGAGCAAAGATATCTGGAGCTTCAGTTTAAGTTAAGCAGTTCAGATGTGGTCTCTGACAGGGAACTGCTGAGCAAGCTGGGAAAGGAGTTAAAGGAAATAGAGGAGATATACAACGCATACAGAAGCTACAAAAAGTTAGCGTCAGATTTGGATGGTGCTAAAGAACTGCTTAAAAACGAGGAGCTAAAGGACCTGGCAAGGGAGGAGATAGAGAGGCTTACTCAGGAAGTGGAAGCTCTTGAGAAAAGAATAAGAATTCTACTACTACCCAAAGACCCACGGGACGCTAAGAACGTAATACTGGAAATAAGGGCTGGGGTTGGTGGTGAGGAAGCAGCTCTGTTTGTGGCAGACCTCTTACACATGTATCAGAAATACGCAGAGGAAAAGGGTTGGAAGTTTAGCCTGCTCTCAGCCAACAGAACTGGCTTGGGTGGCTATAAGGAGGTTATAGCTCTTATAGAGGGCGAGGGTGCCTATTCAAGGCTTAAGTTTGAAAGCGGTGTTCACAGGGTTCAGAGAGTGCCAATTACTGAGGCGGGTGGAAGGATACATACCTCTACCGCAACGGTGGCGGTGCTTCCAGAAACAGACGAAACGGAGATTCAAATAGACCCAAAGGACCTAAGGGTGGAAACCTTCAGAGCCAGTGGTGCGGGTGGTCAGTATGTGAACACTACGGAGAGCGCGGTTAGGATTACACACCTGCCAACGGGCATAACCGTTTCCTGTCAGGATGAGAGGTCTCAGTTTCAAAACAGGCAGAAGGCACTTAAAATACTCTACGCAAGGCTCAGGGACTTTTACGAAAGACAAAAGGAAGAGGAAATAGCCAGAGAGAGAAAACAGCAAGTAGGCACTGGTGAAAGAAGCGAAAAGATAAGAACTTACAACTTTCCTCAGAACAGAGTTACAGACCACAGAATAAACCTAACACTTTACAGACTTCAAGACGTGCTCCAAGGCAAGTTAGAGGAGCTTCTTCAAGCTCTAATAGAGCATTACACGGAGGAGAGGCTCAAAGCCCTTGCATAAGCCTGTAGGGTTTTAGCTTGCTATTTTCCACAAGACCAAGCCCCAAAAACACCCCATCGCCGTAAAGCCTTACAAAAAGCCTATCCGCAGAATAATCAAGCTTTACGAAGGTACCTTTCTTTATTCTACTAAGGGACTCTCCCCAGAGCTTTACCGCTGGCAAGAAGTCTAAAGCTTGGTCTAAAGGAATCACAAGACCATTAATGTCTTGAAGTGAAAGGATTCTGTCAAGTCCCATCGCCATGTTTATGTTAAACTTACCAACTCTAAGCCTTCTAAGTTCCACCACATGCGCACCACAACCCAATTGAAGACCCATCTGATACACCAGGCTTCTTATGTATGTGCCAGAAGAGACGCTAAAGAAAACCTCCGCATAGGGTAGATTACAGCTCAACAGCTCCGCCCTTTTAACCTCTACCTCCACAGGCTTTATCTCCACTTGTATGCCCTTTCTAGCAAGCTGGTAAGCCCTCTTTCCTCTTATGCGCTTTGCGGAGAAGGGTGGCGGTGTCTGAAGGGTTCTACCCACAAGGCCCTCAAGCACCCTCTTAACTTGGTCGCAGGAAACATTTACTAGTCTTTGCTCCACCACCACACCCTCTCTGTCGTAAGTCTGCGTTATTTCACCTAACTTGACCGTTGCTACGTAATCCTTGTCCAGACCTAAAAAGAACTGAGAAAACTTGGTAGCCTCACCTAAAAGGATAACCAAAAGCCCCGTGGCTATGGGGTCTAAAGTGCCAGCGTGTCCCGCTTTTAAATTGAACCTTTTCTTTAGAGCCTCCACCACCTCCATGGAGGTTTTGCCGGAGGGCTTGTCCACCAGCAACACTCCCGTAAGCATTAGCTGAGGAAGTCTTTAAGATGCCTTTTCATAGCCATGTTTCTAAGCTTTCTGAGAGCTCTTGTCTCAAGTTGTCGCACCCTCTCCCTCGATATCTGGAGTATGTCGCCTATTTCCCTTAAAGTTCTTGGCTCTTCACCCCTGAGACCAAACCGCAGTTCTATAACCCTTCTTTCCTTCTCGGGAAGCCTATCAAGAAGGTCATCTATCTCCTTCTCCAAAACCTCGCTTATTATCCTCTCTTCCACGTCCGCCGTTCCGTGCTGGCTCAGAAAATCCACAAAGAGAGTGTCATCGTTCTCTCCTACCGGCGCATCAAGGGACAGAGGTACTCTACAGAGCTGAAGGCACTTTTCCACCTCCTCTGGGCTCATTAAGTAGCCTACCTTTTTTATCCTTCTATATATCTCTTCCTCCGTAGGTTCTCTTCCCAGCTCTCGTGCCAGCTCTTTAGAAATGGCTTCCTTTGTGTACTCTAAAGCTATATCCTCTGGAGTTGGTTCTCTCTCCAGTTCTTTGTAAAGCTTGCTGTATAGACTGCTTATGCGGTTTATCAGGTGTGACTGCTTTACGGGTATGCGCACCGCACCAGTTTGCTGAGAAAGAGCCTGCATTATAGACTGTCTTATCCACCAGACTGCGTAGGATATAAACTTTACGCCCCTGTCTGGGTCAAACCTCTTTGCCGCCTCAATCAGTCCGTGATTGCCAGCGGCTATAAGTTCAGACAATGGTAGCCCGTATCCTAAATACTGCTTGGCTATACTTATTACAAACCTAAGGTTGGATTCTACAAGCCTTCTGAAAGCCTGTAGGTCTCCTTCCTTAGCCTTCTTGGCTACTTCCTTCTCTTCCTCTGGTGTAAGTAGGGGTATTTTGGAAACCTTCCTAAGGTATTGATTTATGGTTTCTTGCTCTATGTCTGGTATCATGACTTTACCTCAGTCTTAGTGAGAGAAAAAGGTTGTTTCCTCTCCTTCTTATAAGCAAAAGGGCGTTGTTCCTGCCTAAGCTTCTCAGCGCTTCTATAGCCTCCTGAACTTCCTTAACAGTTGTGGTATTTTTGTTACCTACTCTGAGTATTATATCACCTGGTTGTATACCGCTTTGCATGGCAAGACTTCCAGGGGAAACTCTAACAACCAAAACACCTTTAACACCTAACCTCTTTTCCTCTTCAGAAGTCAACTCCCTTAGCACCAGACCTATGTCTGTCTGCGTCTGTTCCATCTCGCCCACCTGCCTTTCCTCTGGCATCTCACCCACTCTTATCTTTAAACTGACTTCCCTGCCGTCCCTTACAACCTTTAGGTTTAACTCTTTACCCGGTTCTGTTTTCATTATCTTAAACTGAAACTCCCTCACATCCTCCACCTTTTTACCGTCCACCTCCACCACTGCGTCCCCCACCTTCAAACCACCTCTGTCCGCCGGGCTTCCGGGCATCACCTGAGCTATAAGAATACCATCCTTCACGCCTATGTTCTCAACCATATCGGGAGTTATGTCCTGTATAACCACGCCAAGCCAGCCCCTAACTACCCTACCCTTTTCTATAAGCTGGTCTGCTACCCACTTCGCCAAGTTTATGGGTATTGCAAAGCCAAGACCTTGACCTTCTGCCAGTATGGCAGTGTTTATGCCTATAACTTCACCCCTTATGTTTACCAGCGGTCCTCCAGAGTTGCCCGGGTTTATGGCAGCGTCAGTTTGTATAAAGCTCTCGTACTGAGTTATACCTATAGCCCTCTTTAGTGCGGATATAACACCTGTGGTAACCGTCCTCTCAAGTCCGTAAGGATTACCTATGGCTATAACCAGCTGACCCACCTTCAGCTTATCTGAGTCCCCCAGCCTTGCTATCCTACTTGCCGGGTTTGGTATGTCCTTGTCGTCCACTTCTATAACCGCCACGTCCGTTTTTGGGTCCGCACCCACCAGCCTCGCCCTCTTCTCCGTTTGCCTGTCAAACCTCACCTTTATAAACTTAGAGTTCTGCACCACGTGACTGTTGGTAAGTATGTATAACTTGCCCTTTTTGTAGTCCACTATTACACCAGAACCCAGAGACCTTCTTTCTTGATGTGGTATCTGGAAGGGGAAGAAAGGTATATCTACGCCTACTGTCTCCTGAGTAGCGAAAACGGTTACCACAGAAGGGGATACCGCTTCCACAAGATTGGTGAGCTCCTGCTCAAACTGGGCGAGGATGTTTGATGCAACGGTCCGCACTTCTCTGCTCTGAGGTGTTTGTTGGTAAGTTTGAACCTGCTGAGCTCTACAGCCTATTAGTGGAAAGCCAGTGAACAAAAGCAAAAGAAGAACCACAAGCATTTTACGACCCCTCATAGTCTTGCCTCGCATGAGAAGAATAGAACCTTAAAGGTTGGGTTGTCAATGTTCTTCATCATGCTTTCCAGCCTCTTTTTTGAGATTATAACACCTTTAATGTTCGGATTATAGGATGAACCTGTATAGTGGAAAAACCTCAGTAAGTCCCAGCCGTGGAAGGGTATT
The DNA here is from genome assembly GCA_025057245.1 of Aquificaceae bacterium. Lineage (GTDB taxonomy): Bacteria > Aquificota > Aquificia > Aquificales > Aquificaceae > Pampinifervens. Next base: position 7,669 of record JANWYC010000031.1, read on the forward strand.
GGTACTTCCTCCACAAAGAAGCTTTTTATCCTACCGCTTTTTTGAAGGAGACTTTTTAGGAACTCTACACTCGGAAAGGGGTAGCCCAGTTCTTTCAGGCTACCCTCCACGGGAACGGCGCATAAAAACGCCTTTCTGCAAACTCTTAGAGCTTCTGGAATGCTCTTCTCTACGCCCGTCCAGTGTAGGGCAAAGTTGCTAAGAACGTAGTCAAAGCTTCCGTCTTTAAAGGGCAGTTTGTGAGCATCCCCGACCACCACTCTGCCAAACCTGTCTCTGTACACCTTTGCCATACCAAGAGCTATGTCCACACCCACAACACTATCAAAACCCTCGCTCAACAGCCCAGTTCCACAACCTAAGTCAAGCACCAAACCTTGAACATTCTCCAAGGTTCTTAACTTATCAGCGGTATACCTCTGGGGAACTGCCCACTCCTCGTAGCTCTTACAAGCTCTTGAGAACCTTAAAGATAAGACCTTCATCCTCTGGAAAGTGTCCTCCTGGAAAGGTTATTAATTTAGCTCTCTTTAGCATGCTGTAAAGGTTAAGGGCATGTTTAAAAGGCACCACTGGGTCCTTAGTGCCGTGAAGTATTATAGCCCTTTGTTTTATGTGTGGAAGAAGCCTTCTTATGTCCAGCTTCATGTAGTCTTTGAGCATAACCTTTGCACCGTAGAGCTCCACTCTGTCATCAAAAGTCTTAGGATAGGCAATTTTTCTAAACTCCCTTAAGAAAGCCTCACCTTCCCTTTCCAGTCTAAGGAGGAAGCCTCTAAGGTTCTTCTCCTGCCAGAAGCAAGAGAAGCAGGCGGAAGCGCCGACGAGCATCAGGGCTCTGAACCTACTTGGGAAAAGATACGCCATCACCAGAGCAAGACTCGCGCCCATAGACCAACCCATTAGCACGCTACCCTTTGGCGCAATCAGGGCACAATCCCTTGCCAAATGCCAAAAATCCTTATAATCAAGGGAACTCTCACCATGAAAGGGTAAGTCTACAGAGGGTACGCTCCCAAGAACCTTTGAGCTAAAACCCCACCCATGTAAGAAGAAGTACGGGTCCGGAGGGACTCGAACCCCCGACCTAGGGATTAGAAATCCCTTGCTCTGTCCTGCTGAGCTACGGACCCTCGGGGTGGCAGGACTTGAACCTGCGCCCTTTGGCTCCCAAAGCCAACGCTCTGCCACCTGA
>JANWYC010000032.1 GCA_025057245.1 Aquificaceae bacterium
AGGCTTACTACATACAAGCTACCGCTGATAAGGGTAGATTCGGTCAGCAAGTTTAACTCAAGCTCCTTTTCTGTTATGTATACACCGTTGGTAATAAGGCTTATTAGTTTTTGAAGTGTTATGGTTTTTCTTACATACTCCTCGTATTCCTCAGGCGTCATACCAGCTTTTGAAAGAACCTCTCTGTAACGCGTTGAAGTAAAAAACCCGTTTTCGTGAAAGGTTGGGTCTGACTTTATAACCTCAACCACCTCCTCGTCACTGGCTACGAGAGATAGGCTCTTAGCCTTCTGATAGAGGAGTTCCTGTGCGGTCAAGTTTGAAATAACCTGCTCCCTTATAATGCTGTTCATCTCCTCGTTTTGAAGAAGGTTAGAGAACCTCAAAAGCTCGCGCCTGTAGTCCCTTACCGTTATGCAACCAGAACCCACCTCCACCACACAACTTTTAGACGGGCTGGTTATGTCGCTTACCCCCCCTGCAAAGAAGAGCCACAGGAAAAAACCCCCAGTAGCCACCGCTATTATGGCTATGGTTATGTTCTTATACTTATGCAAAAGAACATACATACAAACATTCTATCACATGTTTTAGATTACCACACAGAACACCCAACGGGCGATAGCTATAAAATGCACCTAGAGCTCTACGCGCATGTTCATAGACTGCTCTACTAACCTTTAAGGGCTTCTTTTAAAAGCTTGTTTACAACCTGAGGATTTGCCTTTCCTTTGGTTTTTTTCATTACCTGACCTACCAGAAAGCCAAAAAGTTTTTCCTCTCCAGTTTTGTAGCGTTGAACCTCACTTGCGTTCTCCCTAAGAACCTCTTCCAACATTGCTTTTATGGTTTCCTCGTCGCTTACCTGCTTTAGACCTTTCTCTTCCACCACTACCGCAGGACTTTTGCCAGTAGCTACCATCTCCCTTAACACTTCCTTAGCCAACTTAGAAGACAGAACGCCATCCTTTATAAACTTTACCAGCTCTGCTAAGTTTGCTGGGCTTACGGGTGAGCTTTCTATGTCTTTCCCTGCCTCGGAGAGCTGTCCGAGAAGGTCATTAAGTAGCCAGTTTGCGGTTAGTTTTGGTTCTGAACCGTAATGTTTCAGAGACTCCTCAAAAAAGTCTCCCAGCTCCTTGTTTTCAACGAGAACTCTTGCGGAGTACTCTTCTAACTGATACTCTCTGACAAACCTTTCAAACCTCTGGTCTGGGAGCTCTGGCATGTTTTTCCTTATCTCCTCCACCCACTCTGGCGAGACAATTAAGGGTAGAAGGTCTGGGTCTGGAAAGTATCGGTAATCCTCAGCCTCTTCTTTGCTTCTCATAGGATATGTGTTGCCAGTGGAAGGGTCAAAGGTTCTGGTTTCTTGCACCACTGGTTTTTGTGAAAGCACCAGCTTTACTTGACGCTCTATCTCCGACTCAATGGCTTTCTGAACAAACTTGAAGGAGTTTACATTTTTTATCTCCACCCTCGTGCCTAATTCCTTTGAACCTCTTGGTCTTATGGAGACGTTTATATCGCACCTTAGTTGACCCTTTTCCATGTCCGCACGAGACACACCTGCGTAGCGCATTAGGTTTCTGAGCTTTTCAAGAAACTCCCTTGCCATCTGCGGTGAGTCTATATCTGGCTCGGTTACTATTTCCATAAGCGGAGTTCCAGCCCTGTTAAGGTCTACATAGGTCTTTGAACCTTGGTGAAGGTTCTTTCCTGCGTCCTCTTCGATGTGAAGCCTTCTTATTCTCACCTTCTTTCCATCTACCTCCAGCCAGCCGTTGACCGCTATAGGCTCTTCATACTGGGATATTTGATAACCTTTGGGAAGGTCTGGGTAGAAATAGTTTTTTCTGGCAAAGATAGAACGAGTGTTTATATGGCAGTTCAAGGCAATGCCGGCTCTTATGGCAAACTCCACCGCCCTTTTGTTTATCACGGGCAAGCTTCCGGGCAGACCAAGGCACACCGGGCATACGTTGGTGTTAGGCTCCGCACCAAACTCCACGGGGCAGGCGCAGAAGAGTTTGGTCCTCGTATCCATCTGAACGTGGATTTCCAAACCTATAACTGGTTCAAACTCCATGCTTATAATTTTAGCATGCCTAAGACTTTGCTTCTGGCTACTACCAACCCTGGAAAGATAAGGGAGTTTAAAAGGCTGTTTGAGGGGTCTGGCATAGAGCTGTTAACTCCAGATAGGGAAGTGGAGGTGGAAGAGAAGGGGTGTAGCTTTTTAGAAAACGCATACATAAAAGCGGAGACATACCACCGAGCCTCTGGAATTCCTACCCTTGCGGATGACTCAGGTTTGGTAGTGCCAGCTCTTAATGGCTACCCCGGCATATACTCAAGCAGGTTCTACCTTATTGAATTTGGAGGGGTGGAAGCGGTAAAGGAGAGCAAAGACAAAGCAAACATAGACAAACTCCTTAGACTTATGCAAGGCGTAGAAGACAGAAGAGCGTACTTTTATGCCTGTCTTGTAGTTTACCTCGGTGAAGCTGGTCTCTGGGCTGAGGGAAGATGCGACGGTATCGTCCTATACCAGCCAAGAGGTGAGGGAGGCTTTGGCTACGACCCTATCTTACAGCCGGATGGATATGACAGAAGCATGGCTGAATTGAGCCCGCAGGAAAAGGACATGGTCTCCCATAGAGGAAAGGCGGTAAGGAAACTTATTAAACTCATCAAAATGTTAGAATAGGTAAGCATGAAAATAGCCTTTATTTCTACTCACGGCGCAGTAAGAGGCATAATAGCGGAGACGGTGGCAAAGAAACTATCACGTCTTGCCTTGCTAAACACCGAGATATACTCCGCTGGAGTAGAACCTGCACAGGATGTGCCGGCAGAGGTTTTGCAGGTGCTTAAAGAAAAAGGCTACTCCGTTGACAAACTAAGCCCAAAGGGTATAAAAGACATACCGTATGAGAGCATACAGGTTTTGGTGACCCTATCCCCAGAGGCAAGAGACCGCTGTCCATACCACGAGTCTCACATGAGAAGGGAACACTGGACGCTGGAAGAGGTCAAAACACTTGATAGACATGAACTGCTAAAACTTACAGAACAGATAGAAAACCTAATGAAAGCTCTTTTCAAACTAAGTTAGTCTACGGACCTGCAAGGCTTGTGTTGGAAGACCTGAGATACTTTCTCAAAAGAGTGATAAGCAACTTTCCAAAGGCGGTAAAGATAGTATTAATCAGGTTTGGGCTTAGAGATAAAGAACAAGCTAAGGGGACTTCAGGAAGAGCATGGCATAGAAGTAGTATATGTCAATCCTGCATATGGCTTTCAGGCTTTTAGTGGATGTGGCTACGTGGATAAAGAAAGCAGGAAAAGTAGAAGCGAATTTGAGTGTAAACTTTGTGGTAAAAAACTTCAAGCAGGCGTGAATGCATCCAGAAACCTGCTTGACCATGTCAGGTGGGAATGCGTTTATGCGGTGTTCCGCAAGCCTTTGCTATTCAGATGGAGAAGTTTATTCAAAATCTGAATAGTGAGCGGTTTCAGTGCCTACGGGGTAAGGCACGAGGCTTATTGGTGGGAAGTCCTGTCATAGTTCCTGAACCTAAGGCGTGGAATAAATGTCCATGCTAAGGATACTCTCCATAGATTTCTGTTAGCAAACATCCTTCACAAGGCTACGTAAGAAAAGCCGTTGCGGGTAATCTTTCCTTCAATCTCTAACTGTGAAAGTTTAAGGGTAAGCTCAGAAGGGCTTAAGCCTGCTATTTCAAGAAGCTCGTCAAAGGTTTTGGGTGTAGAAAGAAGCTGAAGAAGTGCGTCGTCATAGTGTCCACCAGAGGGTAAGTCCTCAAACATAGCGGATGGGCTATACAGCACCTTAGCCTTTTGCTGGTTTACCAACTTTACACATCCCAACCATCTTTGACTTAGGGAATTGCCTATAAATACCCAAAGGGGCTTTTTCTGTTTTACTGCGTATCTGGCGGTTATGAGAGCTCCGCTGTCTTCGCCTGCTTCTACAACAACCACACATCTGGAAACTCCGCTTATTAGTCTGTTTCTTCTGGGAAAAGTGAACTCATCTGGTGTTGCGTTGGGGAGTAACTCTGAGATTAAGACCATACCCTCACTCTCAAGCTTTTGCAGGTAATGTGGCACTCTCATTATGCCCATACCCAGAAAGCATACAGTGTATCCACCGGCTAATAAGGTCTCTTTGTGTCCTTGAAAATCACAGCCTACCGCACCACCAGAACAGAGACCGTAGTCTCTCTTAACCAGTTCCTTCGCTATGTTTCTAATAACGTTCAGGCTTTGAAAGTCTGGCTTCCGTGTTCCCACCACGCCTACCATGGGTATGGGCTTTAACTCACCTCTGTAGAAAAGCACGGGGGGTGGGTCTTCGATTTCTTTTAAGATGTGTGGATACTTCTCCTCATCTAATGTAAGCCAGTTTATGCCCTCTTTCTCTACAAGCTTTACAACCTCTTCTGGATTAAAGGTCAAGCTCTTTTTGAAAAATGCCTTTGTCTTTTCCTCTCCAATAAGGCTCTTGCAATCATCGTAGCCAACGGATAGAATGCTCTCCACAGAACCCAAGTTTAACCACAGCTTTTTTATGGATACTTCACCAAGACCTTTTATAGCCTTCAAAAGTAGCCAGTTATAAAGTCTCTCCATCAACCCATCCTCTTAGAAGAGTTCCAAAGCTGTCAAAGAAAGCCTCTACCACCCTTGCATCCCTTTGAAGCTCTACGCAAAGCCTCCCCCCAAAAAGACCTACTCTAACACCGCTCTTCAGAGCTCCTGGCATAAGGGAAAAGAGTTTCTGGTTTATAACATAAGACACGCCCCAGACTTCTGAAAGCTCCACGGGTTTAGTGCTTACCAGAATTTGATATTCCTCCTCCACCACTTCAGCCCCGAGACTGAGAAGTCTTTTCTCTACCAACTCTTTTAGACTACCCTCCGCAAAAACCTTTACGCGCACGCCTTCCAGCCCACTTGACCACTGAGACTGCCCACCAGACTTTTCTAAGAGTCTTACCTCTTCTATACACATGCTGCCGTCCATACCTTTGCACATGTCGTAAACTGTAAGCAGAGTAACGCTTACCGCAGTGAGTGCCTCCATTTCGTAGCCAGTTTTATGAAGTCCTCTTACCAGTGCAAACACCTCCAGGTAGTCATCACCCAGCTCAGCCCTTACCTCCGCAAATTCTACGCTAACAGGATGACAGAAGGGTAATAGCTCTGGTGTTTTTTTCACAGCCATTAAGCCCGCAAGCTTACAAGCGGACAGCACGTCTCCCTTTTTGACCTTTCCCTCCCTTATAGCCTTTACCGTCTCTGGCTTAAGTCTTATCCTGCCGAAAGCGGATGCTTCTCTCAAGGTTTCTGGTTTCAGGCTTATGTCCACAGCCTTCACGGTATAAAAAACTATAAGTTAACAAAGTAGGTTTTGCAAATATTATTGAGAATGTTTTAAATTCCTCCAAGACAGAAAAGACAGGGTTTATAAATTGCACGCCGTAAAGGGTAGTGTCTCAGAAGGTAGTAAACATATTAGAAAGTTAGTAGCATAGGTTCAAAGCCGAAAAACACCAGTAAAAAGACCAGACAGACCACATGACCGCTATTTGAGGGTGTGAAGCAGGCATCAGGTCTATTCTATGTAAATTGATGATGCTTTCGGAGCTAAGTTTTTTATGTTTTTCCACATGCGCTGTAAAATTATTGTTGTATGCTTGTTAGATAATTCTCAAACATTCTCAATATTATTTCTCACCTCTAAAGTGGTTTCAGTTGTTTACGATAGCTAGGTTCAAACTCCGAGCTTTAAGCAGAGCTATGACTCAATACCCCAATAACAAACCGATGGCTCGTAATAGTTCTAACTCTTATAAAGTCAGACCCTAAAGTATTTTAGAGAGCGTTTTTGGACACTGCATAGTTTTTAGAGAACCCGAATAGAGAGCGGTTTCAGTGCCTGCGGGGTAAAGCACGAAGCTTACTGGCAGGAAGTCCTGTCATGGTTTTGAATCTAAGGCATGGAATAAATGTCCATGCTGAGGGATACTCCACTGTGTTCAGAAGTGTTCTTTGAGGTCTGATATTCAAGCACTTGAAAGTTTGAGCCTGTGTTTATAAAGATTTGTCATACTCTTGCAAGCTAAAGGTAATAGGCTTATTAGACAATCAGATATAAGACAAGGCATAAACTTCTATTACCCTAAACATCTTCCCTGTGGATAATATGCAACAAAAGACTAAGTTATTATCGTCCAATAAATCTCTCGTCTCTGATTCACAAGGGTTTTACGAAGGCTCAAATCCTGAATTTGTTGATTATCAAGCATCAGAAAAAGCAAATTCTAACGCCTACTAAAACTTCAGTGTAGCATAATTCACAACAATAAATTAGCTTTCTGTTCTATACTATAAAGCCATGAGAGTTCTGAGTGGTATGAGACCAACGGGCAGACTACACTTAGGGCACTACTTTGGAGTTATCAAAAACTGGGTAGAACTGCAAGAAGGTCATGAGACCTTTTTTATGGTGGCGGATTGGCACGCACTTACCACTGCGTATAAAAAGTCAGAAGAGATTCCTAAAAACGTAGAAGAGATGCTAATAGACTGGATTGCTCTTGGTATAGACCCAAACAAGAGCGTCATTTTTCAACAGTCAAAGGTAAAGGAACATGCGGAGCTATTCCTAATATTTTCTATGATAACGCCAAAAAGCTGGCTGGAGTGGAACCCCACTTATAAAGACACCAAGTATAACATTTTAAAGCTTGTGGACCTTGACCTTATGTTTAAAGGTGGTCTAAGAGACCATGTGAAAACCTTTGTGGCAAAACTGCCATACAAAGTGGAAGACTTTGAAGCTCTTGAGGAACACCTTCTTGACAATATAACGGAAGCTCTGATACACGCACTTTTTGAAGGCTACTTAGACAAGGAAATACTTAAAGAGCTTAACGTGTCAAAGAGAGACTTTTATGACACAGACACTTATGGCTTTCTTGGATACCCAGTGCTTCAGGCAGTGGACATACTCATATACAAGGCTGAGGCAGTGCCAGTGGGAGAAGACCAACTCCCTCACGTGGAGCTCTCTAGGGAGATTGCAAGAAGGTTCAACGGTCTTTACGGTGATACCTTCCCAGAGCCTCAGGCACTTCTTACAGAAACGCCAAGACTTCCCGGCACTGACGGCAGGAAGATGAGTAAGTCTTACAACAATGCCATATACTTTGCAGACACAGAAGAGGAAGTGAGAAAAAAGGTTATGAGCTTTTTCACGGACCCTCAAAAACTACGCAAAGGAGACCCAGGAAGACCCCATCTGTGCCCAGTTTTCTTTTATCACAAGTTCCTTACCTATCCATATAGATTGGAGGAGATAGAAAATGACTGTAAAAGTGGAAAACTTGGCTGTGTAGACTGCAAAAGGCTTATGTTAGAAGGGTTGGAAAACCTACTTAAACCTCTAAGAGAGAGAAGAGAAGAGATATATAAAAACAAGCGGAACTTACCAGACATAATAGAAAGTGGAACGAAAAAAGCAAGAGAAATAGCCATCAAAACAATGGAAGAGGTCAGGCAAAAGCTGAAAGTGGGATGATATTTATAGTTCTGATGCTCATTCTTTTCATTCTTTACCTTCTCTTCGTAGAACTCTACCCAGTAAAGAGGATAAAAGTTAAACCTTCGGAGGGTAGCTTACAAAGCATTCCAGACCTTTATGTGTATGCCTTCCAAATACACTTACACAGTCAGTTTTCTTACGACTCTCTTGGAAAGCCAGAGGACATAATCAGAAAGGCGGAGCAGGAAAACATAGATTATGTAATAGTTACAGACCACGACACTGACGCTATAAAGAACTTTGCGGGAGACAGACTTATAGCTGGCGTAGAAAAAAAGGTGCTCGGCGAAGGCGGGGCTATTTTAGGTGACCTTTTGGAAGTGGAAGACCTTAAAGTAGTCGCTCACCCCTTTAAAAAAAGATACCGCTGGAAGTTGGAATTACCCAAAGAATACCTGTTTGAGCTGATTGACCTAAAGGATGCCATCCTTGAGAGGAAGACACTTCTTCTGTTTTTGTTGCCGTCTCTGGTCTTGAAAGCCTTTTTCTCTAAAAAACTTGCACTACAAAGCCTAAAAAAAATGCTCAAGCCAGAAAGATACGCAAAACTATACCTACGTATGAACATAGAAAACCAAGTAGTGGGCGGTCTTGACCACCATGTAAAGGTTTATGTAAGAGAAGTGGGCGTGCGGTTTCTCTTTCCAGACTACTCTGATAGCTTTAGGCTTCTTAGAAACTTTTTACTTACAAGCACAAAGGTAGTAAACAAGGAGGAATTCCCAAGAGCTCTCAAGAAGGGTATGACTGTTATATCCTTTGAGGAAAAGCCTACCATTTACTGGAAGGAAGAGGGGTTTCTTAAAATATTACCGCCTTACAAGTGCTTGCTTTTGCAGGTTGGGAAAGAGAGTGAGGCATGGTATAAAGGTTCTTTCTTTCAAATAAAGCCAGAAAAAGGCATAAGCTTCTTTATAGGTTATACTTATAGTTTTGAACTCGTTGGTCTTTACTTTGGGCTAAAGCCAATATTCGTTATACGTTGGAAGGAGGCTTAAGATGGAAGAGTTTCCTTTGCCTGAGGATGTTAAACGGAAGGTGCTTGAGAAAATATCCAACAAAGCACTTGGATTAAAGGCTCTTGAATACATAAGCGTTGTAAGACGCGAGGATGGTAGCCTTTGGGTGAAAGAGAACTTTGAGGAGACAGACAATCACGCCCTTTGGTTTACAGTGCTTGCCTGCGTTAACTACGCTCAGAGACT
>JANWYC010000033.1 GCA_025057245.1 Aquificaceae bacterium
GGCGGGACCACTATGAACCACAGTGGGTGGAACATATACGCCTTTAACCTCTTCAGGTATCTCTCACTGCTGGTCTTTCCTTCAGTCTCTGTAACGGGCGTGTTTATGATGCTCTATGCCTGGCACTTTGGCAAAAGGGAGGACTTTGAAAGGAGCTACGTAGACTTCTCCGCAAACCTTGGAGCTAAGCTTGCACTCTACGGAGGGGTAGCGTGGATAGTCTTTCACCTTCTTCACATCTTTACCCTTCCCGGAGAATGGGGTGCAAAGGGTAGCATCTTCGCATGGCTTTCTGTCCTTGGTCTTCTCCTGTGTGCGGGTGTTATATTCATAGCCCAGAAGAACCCCATAGGAATGGCTGTGCCTTCCCTCGTGGCTGGCACAGTAGCCACTCTTCTGATTGCGGTTTTCAGAGAATACCTCAGGGTTGCCTCTACCGCCCGCTTTGGCTACTCCATATACGAATACAAGGTCAACCTTGAACTGCTCAGCCCCATGCTCTTTCTGGGAACAACCCTTACAGGTCTTATACTCTACGCCTACGCCTGGTGGATGGCTTATCAGGCTGGTAGGACTCCAAGGAGTAAGGTTTACGAGGCAAGCGAGACAGAACACCACCTTGGAGAAGCATCTGTCTTCGTGGTTGCGCTTTGGGCTGTGGTTTTCGTCGGAGTCGGTCTTATTATCATAATCAGGAACTATGTCTAACGCTTGAGCGGGGGCATAGCCCCGCCTGAGGTTTAATAGAATACCAGTGCTAAGTCGTAAAGCACTTTTTCAGATAAGACTAAGGAGGCAAGGAGTTAACATGTATGTCAGATGGCGTTATGCGTTTTCTTAGTTCAAGTCAGAGCTCGGGGAGCATGTAATTTGCGTGAGGGTTGATTATATGGTGAATGTTTAAAACCATGATAACGAGCGTGAAACATGTGGGAAAACACGTAAGAACTTAGCTTTGAAAGCATAGCCAAGCTCCGTGTAATAAACATTATGCCTGCTTCATACTATCAAATGGCGGTCATACTGGTAGTTTTTGACCTTAAAGCTACACTACTAAGTTTTTGGTATGTTCGCTACCCTTTGAAAAACTGCCCTTTACTGCGTGCAAGTTATAAAATTTGTCTTTTCTGCCTTGGAGGAATTTAAAACACTCTCACAACGGTTAAAATTCTGCTCAACTGCAAGTAGCCCTAATCCTTTGCAGAGCTCTTTTGTTAAGCTACCGCTTTAAAGAAGCAGGAACTCTAAAAAGGCAGAACCTCAAGCACATAAACCCAAAAGGGAACAGTCAAAAAGCTCAAAATGATGCCAAGACCGGCACTGGCGAAAGCTAAATTATGGTTTAATCCATACTTTAGCACCAACACGCTGGCGTATATCATGGTAGGCATGGCAGACTCAAGCACTGAGACTTTGTAAGCTGTAGAGTTTAGCGGTAGAAGCTTAAGAACAAACAGAGCAAGAGCTGGAGAAATGAGCATCTTTGTAAAAATGGCAACTGTTAGCAACCTCCCCTCCTTTAGTATACGAGAGAGCTCAAGGGAGAGACCCAAAGAGAACAGTATTACAGGCAAAAGAGAGGCGGCAGAGAAGTTTATAAACTTCCAAAGAAACTCAGGAATATGGTAGCCTTTGAGCATAAACCCTAGAACTAGTCCTAAAAAAGGGGGAAAGAGTAATACAGATTTAATTTCAATCCTACCACTTAGAATAAGAGGCGCTATAGAGGAGACCATAAAGAAAGAGCCTATATTGTCGTAGATAACCGCATACCTAAGACCAGCTTCACCAAAGTAGGTGTAGCTATAAGGATAGCCGAGAAAGGCAGTGTTTCCAAAGGATGAGATTACTATCAAGGTTTTCAGGTTTGCTCTATCAAGCTTTAAAAGTTTTCCAAAGATGTAAGATACGAAAAGGGAAAGGGCTATAACCAACCATGCACCCGTAGCTACCGCAAGAACCTCCCCAGACATACCCATTTTGTAAGATATCTTAAAGCTTAGCAAAGGAAGAGCAAAGTATAGAACGTAGTTAACCAAAACCTTTGAATGTTCCTCAGAAAAAATACCGCGCTTTTTTAGAACATAGGCGGAGCTTACAGTTAAAAGAACCTCAAGCATGCAAAAAGCTTTCTATGTTTCTTCTTATAATACCATAAGCTCCAAGATGAGACCTTAAAAGCTTTTCAAGCCTACCTATGGGAAGCAAGTTCTGGGGAGACCTTCTATCCTGAAAAGACTGGCTCGCAAACATAGGAAGCAAACCGGCGGATAAGTCCGCAAGCCTTTTCAACTCTTCCAGACTCTTCTGAGGAAAAACCTCAATCCTTGCTAAACCGTGCATGCCTTCGTGAGGTGAGAGCTTTACGTACCATGTGTATTTGTCCGTTTTCTCCTCTTCCTCCTGCTTTTGCTGGTAGTGAACTCTAAGGATGGGGCTTCTCTGACCGGGGCGGAGGGCGTACAGTAGAGGTGTGTGTGAAATATCCATGTATAGCCTTCTTATGCTCTTTACAAAGCCCAGACACTGCGTGTTTTTAAGTCTATGGCTAAGCGTTCCGTCGCAGACTATGAGCGTGGGAGAATAGTTCTTCGCCACTTTTATGGCTACAGAAGCTTCAAGCCTTTCCTTCATATACCTGTTTACCTCCACGGATAGCTCACCCTCAGTGTTGTAAGATTTAAAACCCAGAACCTCACCGATAAACGCCCTACCTCTTAGCATTAGAAGTCTATCTATACTTTTAACTATGAGGGATTCCTCCACAGTGTTGAGCTTTCCGTGGTCTACTTTTAGAGCTCCGGCTCCCAAGGAAACAAAAGCGCCTTCAAAACTCTCCTTGCTCTCCTCGTCTCTTATGTAGGTAATACATTCGGTGCGCCTAACACCGTCAATAAATATTACGCTAAACTCACCTTCTGGAAGGACGCCGTCGTAAACACCAGGATCCTCCACAAACTCGGAGAACTGCTCTGACTCTTCTATCTCAAGTAACTCCACCTCTTGCGGTTGGTGAGGGCTCAGAGATAGAGTGTATTTTCCTATGCTTTTCATCTTCAAAAAACCTCCCTATAGTGTATTTTAGTCTATCCAAGCCTTCTCCCGTGACCGCGGAGATGGCAACAAAGGGATAACCCATACTACTGAACTCTCTCTCAAGTCTTTCAAGGTAGGACCTGTCTGAAAGCGCGTCTATTTTTGTTCCTACCACTATCTGAGGTTTTTTTATAAGTTCAGAACTGTAGCTTTCCATCTCTCTGTTTACAGTCTCAAAAGCCTTTAGAGGTTCATTAGAGCTGACATCAGACAGGTCTATAAGATGCAGAAGAAGTCTGGTTCTCTCCACGTGTCTTAAAAACTCGTGTCCTAAGCCCCTTCCCTTACTAGCACCTTCTATGAGACCGGGTATATCCGCAAGCACTATGGCTTCTCCATCTGCCAGTTCCATAACGCCCAGCACTGGTGACAGTGTGGTAAAAGGATAGTCCGCTATCTTTGGCTTTGCTCTGGTAAGCCTTGAAAGCAGAGTAGACTTACCCGCATTAGGAAGACCCACAAGACCCACAGCCGCTATCAGCTTTAGTTCCAGTATGAGCCATAGCTCTTGACCCTTTTGCCCTTTCTCTGCGTAAACTGGCTTTTGGTTTGTGGGGGAAGCAAAGTGAGCGTTTCCCCTTCCGCCCTTGCCTCCCTTAGCTACCACACATCTCTGCCCGTCCTTCACAAGGTCGCATATCACATCGCCAGTATCTGCGTTTATAACCACAGTTCCCAGAGGCACTTCCACTATCAAGTCATCCCCGTCTTTACCTTTCTGGTTCTTTCCCTTTCCGTGTTCTCCGTTTTGAGCTTTAAAGTGTGCCTTGAACTTAAAGTCATAAAGAGTATGCTTCCTTCTGGTCGCCACGAAGACCACATCGCCACCCTTTCCTCCGTCTCCTCCCGCAGGACCGCCAAAGGGTCTGTATTTTTCCCTCAAAAAGGCTACCGCACCATTACCACCATCCCCTGCTTTTACATGCACCTTTACCCTATCAACGAACATAAAATAGAAGTATATACGCTAAAGAAATTTAGAGTCTTGGAAACACTCTACCAAAAGCCTTTTAAGGCTTGACACTCTGACTTTACAAAGCCTTTATGAGATAACGACGAGAAGCCTATGAGACAATCGGATGTTAGCACCGCATAGTTCATAAGTGGTTTAACTTGTGGATTGGACAGCTTTTTCCTTAAACCTGCTTCTTATGTCAAAAGCGATGGCACTGGCTACAAAGACGGAGGAGAAGGTTCCAACTATCACACCAACCACAAAGGCAAACATGATGTTGGAAAGGGCAGGTCCACCAAAGAGGAAGAGGGTAAGAGATACCAACAAAGTAGTCAAAGATGTCATCAAAGTTCTGGAGAGTGTCTGATTTACAGATAGGTCTATTATCTCCCTTAAAGCGGTTGCCTTTCTTATACGCATGTTCTCCCTTATCCTATCAAAGACAACCACCGTGTCGCTAACAGAGTAGCCAGCCACTATGAGAAGGGCTGCAACCACGTCTAAGTTTACCTCCCTTCCCGTTAACGAGTAGGCACCCAACACTATAAGAACGTCATGCAATAGGGCGAGGATTGCACCCAACCCCCATATGAACTCAAACCTGTAGCCTATGTATACCAGTATGCCCCCCAGAGCAACCAGCACAGCCCAGAAGGCTTTCCGCCTGAGCTCTGAGGTAATCACACCTCCCACCGTTTCAGACCTTACCAGTTCGTAAGGAGACAGCTTTTTCAGACCATCCATGGCTTTTTCCACAGTGTCGCCCAGCCTTAGTTTTACTATAATGCTACCCCCTGCGGTATCCTGCACCTGAAAGTGAGTATAACCGAGCTCCTGAAGGGTTTTTCTCACCTGAGCCAAGTCCACCTTTTTTTCAAATTTTACTTCAAGGACGCTACCTCCAGTAAAATCCAGACCAAGATTAAGCCCTTTGTAAAAGAGAGAAACAAGACTCAAAAGCACAAGAGCGAGGGAGATGATATAAGCTTGAAGTCTGAAGCTCATGAAGGGGATGTTTTTCATGCGTATTATTCTATCACAGTAACCAACACTGTAAGCATGCCAGCTGGAGTTATGTTCTATACTATTTCCCATGCTTACCATCTCTGTGCCCGCAAGCACGAGCAACTTCGGTTCGGGTTTTGATGCCTTCGGTCTAGCTTTGAGTCTCTACAACCATTTTTACGTGAGTTTTTCAGACTTTTACAGCGTTATGGTAGAAGGTGAAGGTCAACACCTCCCAAGAGATGAGAATAACCTTTTTATTAAAGTCTATAAGCATTCTTGCGGAAGGCTAAAGTTGGAGGAGAGACCAATAAGCGTTAAGCAAGTAAACCATATCCCTACCGCAAGAGGTTTAGGCTCTTCTTCCACCGCTATAGTGGGTGGTATTCTTGCCTGCGAAAAGCTTTACGGTTTGAAGTTGAGCCTTGAAGATAAGCTAAGTATAGCCTTTGAGTTTGAACCGCACCCAGATAATCTTCTTCCTGCTTTTTTGGGTGGCTTTGTAATCTGTGCCAGCTCGGATGAGGGTATAAACTTTCTTAAGCTTGACTTTCCTAAAGAGCTAAAGGTGGTAGTGTGTGTGCCTGACTTTGAGCTTTCCACGGAGAAGGCAAGGGCGGTTATAAAGAGGGAGGTTTCTATAAGAGATACGGTTTATAACTTGCAAAGGTCCGCACTTCTTGTAGGTGCTTTACTCTCAAGAAGGTTTGAGCTTCTAAAAGAGGCGGTAAAGGACAAACTTCATCAACCTTACAGAGCGGAGCTCATACCCGGTTTCTGGCAAGTGGTAGAAGAAGCATACAAAGAAGGTGCATCCGCAGTCTTTCTTAGTGGTGCGGGACCATCGGTGGCAAGCTTATGCATGGATGGAGCGGAAGGGATAGGAAGGGCTATGGTAGAAGCCTTTTCCAAAGCGGGCGTAAGCTCAAAGTATATGGTTCTCTCCGCTTCGGAAAGGGGTGCTTTAGTAAAAGATGAAGGTTCTCACCCTTGACGTAGGGAACACTTCTACGGATGCATGCCTTTTTGAAAAGGAGCTCACCTATCTCGGAAAGTTCAATCATGAAAGCATACCCATATTAGAGGTGGATGAGGTTCTGGTGTCATCCGTCAAACCTTCTTTGAATACGAGAATAAAAAACATCTACCCGCAGGCAAGGTTTATCCAGCCTGAGGAAGTTCCCATAAAAACGCACATAGTTCAGAAGGAGAAAGTAGGTGTTGATAGACTATTGAACCTTTACGGCGCAACCAGAATTTACGAGAAGGACGTGGTAGTGGTCAGCGCAGGCACCGCTTTGGTGATAGATTTGGCGATTGATGTATGCTTTATGGGTGGCTTTATCACACTTGGATTAGGTTCAGGTGTTGAGTGCTTGCATCAGAGAGCGGAGCTTATTCCCCACTTAGCTTTAAAAGAGCTGGAGGTGGATATTGGCACTAACACGGAGGAGGCTATAATCGGAGGTCTTGTAAAACAGGCGGTTTATTTTATAAAAGGTTGCGTAGCAAACTGGAGCAAGATTTACAGAACGAACCCAAAGGTAATCATAACAGGCGGTGATGGCTGGCTTCTCAAAAGTTTAGGACACTACGACCCTCTTCTTTCTCACAAGGCTATGATTCTGCTTTTGTAGTAAACGCAACTATGTAGCAGTTCTGTTTTCCTAATCTTTTTTTAGCACTTTGACTCGTGGTCATACGACTGAAGGGCTGAGATTAGCTCACGCTTACTCAAAAGTGCACGTCGCAGACCTGCTCGTATTCTATCAATTCTCTTATGGTAGGTTTCTCGCCACACAGAGGACAAGCTTTGTCTTTTCTAAGTTTTACCTTTCTGAAGTCCATTGAAAGGGCATCCATGATTAAGAGCCTACCCACAAGGCTTTCGCCTATGCCTAAAAGAAGTTTTATAGCCTCAGTAGCTTGAATACAGCCCATAATACCGCCGATTGAACCCAGTATGCCTGCCTCTTGGCAGGAGGGAACAAGACCGGGAGGAGGAGGCTCGGGATATAGACATCTGTAGCATGGTGAGTTTTCCTTGTTTCTGAAATCAAACACAGATATTTGACCCTCGAACCTGAGCATGGCCGCTGACACCAAAGGCTTGTTAAGAAAGTAGCAGGCGTCGTTTATCAAAAATCTGGTAGGGAAGTTATCAGTGCCATCAAGAACTACGTCGTAGTCCTTAATTATATCCATGATGTTAGACTTGTTTATCATAGTGTTGTAGGTAATCACCTTTACGTCAGGGTTTAGCTTCTCAACGGTCATACGCGCAGATTCCACCTTGGGAACGCCCACTCTTTCTGTGTTGTGCAGTATCTGTCTCTGAAGGTTAGAAAAGTCCACCACATCAAAATCTACGATGCCTATAGTGCCCACTCCAGCGGCAGCCAAGTAGTATATGGAAGGAGAACCAAGACCGCCTGCTCCTATGACTAAAACCTTTGAGTTCAAGAGTTTCTCCTGTCCTACGCCACCAACTTCCGGAAGGATTATATGCCTTGCATACCTTTTTATCTGCTCTTCAGTGAACTTAAACATAATCTATAAATTATATTGCAGTTCCTGTAAGTCAGGCGAGAAATCCGCAAAGCACAAAAGCCCTTCAGCTGAAAGCCTCTACGACATTCCAGTCAATTACGGTGGAGCTCCGCACCTGAGAGATAAAGAAGTTTTTTAATACAAGCCCAAAAGTTCAAATAGACGTGCTAAAACTCTTCTGAAGTGGATGAATACCAAGTTTCGGAGAGTATTTTTAAACCAATCGGAGTGGACTTAGTTCAATCCCATACGGGAGTCTATAGTCCCTCTACCTGCAAGACTTGTTCTCATAGTTGGATAGATGATTGTTAGGGTAGGAACTACTATATACTTATAAATTCATGCACAAGATTAAGGCTACACTTTTAGCTCTTTCGGAGATAGGCTTTGACGTGCTCTATGTTGAGAGGGAGAGCGTAAAGAAAAGCGAGGATAGGAGAAAGCTTCTTGAAGAGATATTCAAAAACATGGAAAGAGAGAAAAAATGTGTGCTTTATGAAGGTGCCAGTGGGTATGTTTTTGGAGAAGGCAACCCCTACTCGCCCGTTGTATTTGTAGGAGAAGCTCCCGGCGAGGAAGAGAACCAGTTAAAACGTCCCTTTGTCGGCAAAGCAGGGAGGTATTTGAACCAGAAACTAAAAGAGGTAGGTCTTGAGCGTGAAGAGGTCTACATAACCAACGTGGTTAAATCAAGACCACCGGGTAATAGAAAACCAACTCCTAAAGAAATGCAAAGCTGTCTACCATATTTAAGGAAGGAAATCGAAATCATAAACCCAAAGCTTATAGTATGCCTCGGCTCTACCGCTCTTGAGGGTATATTGGGAAAAAGTCTTCCAGTTTCAAAACACAGAGGAGAGATAATTGACTATCCCTTTAAGAGGGAGATTAAAGTATTGCTAACTTACCATCCCGCATACATATTGAGAAATCCATATGCGGAGAAAGAGTTTGTAGAAGACCTTAGGAAAGTAAAAGCTTACATAGAGAGAATCTAAATTATCCGCAGTATGCAACATTTAATTGTCTAATAAATTCCTCGCCCCTGATTCATGATGATTTTACTAATTCTTGCACAGTCAAACTCAAATTCTAAAGCAGAATGTTT
>JANWYC010000034.1 GCA_025057245.1 Aquificaceae bacterium
TTAGCTCGTAAAGATTTTGATGGGTTTTTAAAGCTAGAGTTATTTTCTGGGATGGTTGAGCGTTAAGCTCTGTAGAGTGCTTCTGGACGCACTATGAGAAGTGGGAACAGCGGTATAATATACCCCTATGCGAAATTACGCAGAGACTTTGAACCTTCCTAGAACGGACTTTCCCATGAAGGCAAACCTGCCAGAGAAAGAGCCTCAAATTCTACAGCTCTGGCAAGGGCTTTACGAAAGATTGAGAGAGAGGAACAAAGGGAAGCCTGTTTTTGTTCTGCACGATGGACCTCCGTACGCCAACGGACACATACACATAGGGCACGCGCTTAACAAGGTTCTAAAGGATGTTATAGTCAAATACAAGCTACTTTCTGGATACGATGTGGACTTTGTGCCTGGCTGGGATTGTCATGGACTTCCCATAGAACAGCAGGTGGAGAAGGAGCTAAAAGCCAAAAAGCTATCTAAGGAAGAGCTTGGAAGGGTGGCATTCAGAAAGCTCTGTAGGGAGTATGCCAGCAAGTTTGTAGAGGTTCAAAAGGAAGAGTTTATTCGCTTAGGTGTGATAGCCCGTTGGGAAAGCCCATACATTACCATGGACCCAGCGTATCAGGCGGAGGAAATAAGAGAGCTGGGAAGGGTGTTTGAAAACAACTTCGTCGTAAGAAGTAAAAAACCTGTCTATTGGTGCATGCATGACAAAACCGCAGAGGCGGAGGCGGAGGTGGAATACTACGAGAAAGAAGACCCGAGCATATTCGTAAAGTTTCCTCTCAAAGACCAGAAGGATGCATACCTGCTTATATGGACTACCACGCCTTGGACGCTACCCGCCAATCTGGGGGTTATGGTGGGTGAGGAGTACGATTATGTGTTCTTTGAAACTGAGGGCGGTATTCTCATACTGGCAAAGGAGAGGCTGGAGGAGCTCAGGTCTCTGATTGGTCTGGAGGGTAGAGTTAAGAAAGAGGTAAAGGGTGCGGAGCTGGTCGGGCTTGAATACTTTGCACCTTACGGAGACAGAGTGAACAAGATATACCCTTCTGAGTTTGTGGAGCTCCACACTGGCACTGGTCTGGTGCATATGGCTCCGGGGCACGGTAGAGAAGACTACACGGTGGGTCTTAGATACGGTCTACCTGCCTTTGCGCCAGTGGACGAGGAAGGGAGGTTTACGCAAGAAGCACCAGAGTTTATAAGGGGTAAGAGAGTTTTTGAGGCAAACCCGCTTATAATACAGGACCTTAGGTCAAGGGGTCTTCTTCTGTGGGAGGGTAAGATTAAACACGCTTACCCTCACTGCTGGAGGTGTAAAAACCCAGTAATTTTCAGAGCCACACCACAGTGGTTTATTAGTATGTCTGCGGTCAAAGAAGGAAAAGACCTGCGTCAGAAGAGCTTGGAGGAAGTGGAGAGGGTGCAGTGGATACCCTCTTTTGGTAAGAACCGCATAGCCTCCATGCTGGAAAACAGACCGGATTGGTGTATCTCAAGGCAAAGATACTGGGGCGTGCCTATTACGGTCTTTTACTGTAAAAACTGCGGTCATGTGGTGGCGGAGAGGGAAATATTTGAGACCATAGCAAGGCTGGTGGAGTCTTCGGAGGAGGGTGCGGACCTCTGGTTTGAAAAAAGCGAGAGGGAGCTCTTGCCCGAAGGCTACAGGTGTCCTGCCTGTGGTTCTAAGGAGTTTAGAAAGGAAGAGGACATACTAGATGTGTGGTTTGACTCTGGCTCTTCTCATACACACGTTCTTAGGCGCAGGGGTATACAGAAGGCTGACCTTTACTTAGAGGGTTCAGACCAGCATAGGGGTTGGTTTCAAGCTTCCTTGCTTCAATCCGTAGCCAGCTACTGGGAAGCACCCTACAGAGCGGTTCTTACCCACGGCTTTACCGTGGACGAGCAAGGTCGCAAAATGTCAAAGTCTTTGGGCAATGTGGTGTCACCTCAGGAAGTTATAAAACAGTACGGTGCGGACATACTCAGGCTCTGGGTGGTTTCAGAGGACTACACAGAGGACATCAGGCTGGGGAAGGGCATTCTACAAAGGCTGGTAGAAGACTACAAGAAGATAAGGAACACCATAAGGTTTTTGTTAGGCAACCTGTACGACTTTAGTCTGCAAAAGCAAGTGCCTTTTGAGGAGCTCCACCACTTTGACCGTTGGATGTTTTCTTACCTTCAGAAGGTTTTAAAGGAGGTTCACAAACACTACAGTGCCTACGCCTTTCACAGGATTTACCATCTTATTAGAAATTTCTGTTCTGTGGAGCTTTCAAGCATTTACCTTGACGTGTTAAAGGATAGGCTATACGTTTACGCACCAGACAGCTGGGAAAGAAAGTCCGCTCAGACGGTGCTGTACAGGCTTGCCCATGCTCTCATAACCTCCGTAGCCCCCTTCCTTAGCTTTACTGCGGAGGAAGCTTGGCAACACCTGCGCAAGGTCAACCCAGAGCTCCCCGAGAGCGTGTTTATGGACTCCATTCCAGAATGTGAGGAAAATCACATAGACACAAAGCTTTTGGAAGACTACGAGTTTTTGATAAACTTAAGGGATGGCGTTATGAAGACCATTGAAACGGCAAGAAGAGAAAAAGCCATAAACCATCCTTACGAAGCTCAGGTCTTCCTATGGGGAGATGGCTTGGAAAGGGTAAGAGAATATGAAGAGCACCTAAAATACCTTTTCACGGTGAGCCAGGTAAAGTTTGCTCAAGGCGGGGACTACAGACAAGAAGAGGGAAGCATAAAGGTAGGCGTGTCTCGGGCGGAGGGTAACAAGTGTCCAAGATGCTGGCTATACTACACGGAAGACCAGTTTGAGGGGGAAGTTTGCAAAAGATGTGTACAGGTGCTTCAAAGGGTATAAATTTAAAAAGTTGCGTGGATTTTGGAAAGAACTCTACGGAGGTTAACATGGTGCAGGAGAGCATACCCTTAATAGAGCTCCTTAAGGAAGAGGAGGGGCCCATTCTGGTGGCAACTCACGAAAACCCGGATGCGGATGCCTTAGGTAGTGCCTTGGCTCTGTGTGAATTTTTGAGGAAAAAGGGTAAGAATGCCTTTGCGGGCTGTAAGGACAGTATTCCCCACTTTCTTAACTTCCTTCCTGGTGCGGAGGATGTGATAAGACTTCCCGTAGAGGAGCTTTTCAGTCTGGCAATAGTGGTGGATGCCAGCGGTTTTTATAGGGTGAACGCGGAGATAAGGGCTATAAAGAGGGCGAGGATAGACCATCACATAGGTGGTGAGTTTTACGGAGAGCATGACTACATAGACCCAGAAGCACCCTCTACCACCGCTTTGGTATACAAACTTCTGTGCGCTTGGGACAGGACCGCTATAGACGAGCGCATAGCAAACAACCTGTATGCGGGGCTTGCCACAGACACTGGCTTTTTCAGATATTCCAACACCAATGCGGAGGCTTTCTCTCTTGCCAAAGAACTGGTAGAACTGGGCGCAAAGCCACATTGGGTGTACACCAACTTCTCTGAAAGGGAAAGCCTGAACAAAATGAGGCTTATTTCAAAGGTTCTTGACACTATCACCATGCACGAAGATGGTCTGGTGGCTGGCATTAGCGTGTTTGACAGGTTTTTTAAGGAGACGGGCTGTGAATACGCAGACAGCGAGGGTCTTGTAAACTATCCCAGGTCTATAGACGGCGTGGAGGTAGCCTACGCCATAATAGAAAAGCCCGAAGAGGGTATATGGAAGGTCTCCCTCAGGTCTAAGGGTAGGGTAGACGTGGAGAGGATAGCTCGGTCTTTGGGTGGTGGCGGACACAAGTACGCTTCTGGATGTAAGATAAGGGTCAGGGATTACCAAACTGCCATGGAAACGCTACTAAGGGCAGTAAGGGAAGAGCTTGTAAATCAGGGCTTTTTAGTAAAGCAAACTGTAGGCTAAGTTGCCAAGGTGTTCTCTGACCGCCTTGGTGCTGTCGTGTAAGACGCCCACACTTGGAACTAAGCTGTAAACGTTATACCTTTTATCCTGCTTAAAGTCCGTAGGGTAGGGCACCACGTCTAAACCCGCCTTTTTGAAAGAGCTCACAGACCTTGGCATGTGATAGGCGGAGGTAACGAGAACGACCTTCTTAAAGTTTCTCTGCTGGCATATTTCCTTCACGTACTTTGCGTTCTCGTGCGTGTCCCTACTCCTGCTCTCCGTGATTATGCTTCCTTTGTCCACGCCCAACTCCTCCAAAACCTGCTTCATCACCTCCGCCTCTGGAAGGTTTCCCAGAACCGCACCACCGGAGAGTATGATGGGAAGGTTGTGCCTTTTGTGCAACAGAAAGCCGGTTAAGAGTCTTTTCGTAGAATCTTCTTTAAGTATGCCAGTTTTGTAAGAACCGCCACCCAGAACTACTATGGCATCCGCCTCTATGCGCTCCGCCCGCTGGTAGGAACTTTCCAAAGGTCTGTACAGCATGTCCTTTACAGGCTCTATGGAAAGAAGGTAGAGCATTAAAGCACCAGAGAGGGCTATAAGCTTTACCGCTCTTCTCCTCGAGAGAAAGGCTATAAGAAGGAAGATGAGTATGAACAGGGTGGGGGGTAGCAGTATAAAGGTTATGAGCTTTTTTATGTAAAAGGTCATCTTCTGGTCCTTACCGCTATAAGCACGTTCTCCACACCCTTTCTCTTTCCCGCATCCATGAGGGCTACCACAAACTTGTGGGGTGCGTCCTCGTCCGCTTCCACTACCATGGTTTTATAAGGCCTGTCTGTGAGAAGCTTCTCTATCTGTTCAAGGCTTACCCTTCTGCCTTCCACCTCATACCTTCCATCCTTGAAAACCTGAACTCTAAAGAGCTCTACGCTTGTTCTCTGTCCCTCCTTGGCAAAGGGGAGTTTAACCGCAAGAAAGGTTATGGGAGACTGAAAGGCTAAAAGGGCAAGGAACAAGAAGACCGCAAGCAGGGTATCCACGAGTGGCACCACGTCTATGTAAGCCCTTTCGTCATAGCTAAGCCTTCTCCTCCATCTCATCTTAAAACCCTTATAAGCTCAAAAACGTCCTCTTCTATCTTGCTAAGAATACCGTTGCTCCATATCCTGAAAAGCCAGTAGGCAAGAAGAGCTGGCACCGCAACCGCAAGACCCGTAGCCGCCGCCACTAAAGCTTCGCTTATACCCTTTGAAAGAAGAGCCATAGCCTCTTCTGGGTTTGCGGTGGCGAAGGAAGAGAAAACCTTTATCAGACCTGTTATAGTGCCAAAAAGACCTATGAGCGGTGCGGTGCTTGCCACCGTAGAGAGCAGGGCGAGGTTTTTCTCCAGCTTGGGCGCTAGCAGAGAAAGCTCAAAGTCAACCCTCCTTACCATATCGTACTTATCCGTCTTACCCTCTTTGTATTCCTCAACCAAAGGTCTTAAGAGTTCTGCGGTGTAAGAGCTGTCTGTGGAGAGTAGTTTTGACGCACCCTCTATGTCCTTACTTGCCAGCAGGGTTTTAAGGTCTTTTATGTGCTTGCTTTTGTATTTGAGCGTTTTCAGGCTTACCAACCTCTCCACTATAACCGCCCAGGAGATTAGGGATAGGAGGGCTAAAGGATACATGGCAAGCCCGCCCTTTTGGATAAGCTCTAAAACGTGTTCCATACTACCTCACCTCACACTTTGGTAGTTCCTGCTTTAGTGAGCTGTGAACTCTGCTCTCTTCCGAGCTTGCCTTTGCAAGGTCAAACCTGTCTAACATACAACTTGCGTCCCTCCTTGCGCCCATTTCTATTAGTATTTTAGCACCTTCCAGAACCGCGGTGTTGTAGTAGGGTTCACCCTTGTAGTTAAGAGAGACCTCCACCATATACTCAAGAGCTCTCTGTCTGTTGCCCTTTTTAAGCTCCTCCATCCCAAGCAGATAAACCGCCTGACCCTTTATGTCCTTGTTCAAGCTCTTGGAAAGGTATTCTACGAGGGATGCGTCGCCAGTCTTTTTGTACAGCTCAAGCAAGTAGCCCTCAAACTCCCTCTCTCTGTAGTTTTCCTTAATAAGCTCGCGAGAGACGGAGAGTGCGGATGCGTCGTCCCCTATGCTAAGGTAGAGGCTGACCGCCCTAACCTTGTCCTGAGCTTTTCCTTCAGCCAGTATATCCGCCAGGCTTTTGTGGTCTCTCGTGTACGTAAAAGACTTTATCAGCTCCTCTCTGGCTAAGTTTCTGTCCTCTTCCAGTTCAGCCTCTCGGTATACCTTGTACAGCAATACGCGTTTTTTAGCCAGTTCGTCTTCCAACTCAGCCAGTTTTATGGTTGCCTTAAACCTGAAAGAAGTGTCCAGCAGTCTTAAAAGCTGTCTTTCCGCCTCTTTCTTGTTCCCCTTTCTTATCTGCAGGGTTGCATACTGGTAGAGCATCTCAGGTGGTGGGTTTTGTTCTTTAGCAATAAAGTTCTGAAGTAGTCTTTCCATCTCCTCGTCGCTCATGTCCTTGCCCGCAAAGTCCAACAGCGCTATGGTTGCCTGACGGGCTTCTTCGCTGTCGGGAAACCTGCGTAGCACTTCGTAGTAAGCCTCCCTCGCCTTTGAAGTCATTCCCATGTTGTAGTAGCCTTCACCCGCTTTTAGAAGAGCCTTCGCCCTCACTGGGCTATCCGCGGGCACTTTTTCAAACAAGGAAACCGCCCTTGCGTACTTGCTCTCAAGGAAGTAAGAAAGACCGAGGAAGTAGAGCTCTTCCCCAGACCTATCTGTAAGAAAGCTTCTGGCAAGCTCTGGTTCACCCAACATGATTGCAGACCTTGCCTTTAAAAGGTTTGACTTGTAGTCAGTCCTACCTTGCAAAGCCTGAATAGTTTCTCTGTATTTTTTAAGGTTAAAGAGGGTCACCGCTCTGTAGTATGGGTCTTCAAAGAAGGGTAGGGCACCAGCCCAATCACCCCTTCTAAACCTCTCCCAGCCAGTGTATTCCTTGTGGAGCTCTGGGTAGAGCTTTGAAACCTCAGAGAGCGTTTCTGACATGTCTTCCCCAGACCAGTAGAGGGCTTCAAGAAGCCACAGATAGTCCTCCCTGTCTTTAGCCCTTTTCTCCCTAAGCATTCTTAAAGCGGTTTTGTAATCACCCATCTTAATAGCGGAGTAAACCGCATACCTTACGCTACTGGCTTCTAAAAAGTTACGCAGGGCGAAGGGATAGTCTCCAGAGTTGTAAGCTAATACACCCGCCTTTTCTAAAAAGGAAACGTCCCTTGTAATGGCGTATGCCAGCCTGGAAAGGTAAGGATTTCTCTCCGATAATAGAGGATACAGCTCACGGGCTAAGGAAGAGTTTAAAGTCTCTAACAGACTGGCGTGTTTAAGAGCTTGCTCCCCTTTACCTTCCTTGTATTCTATGAGGGCAAGGTAGTAAAAAGCCACGTCTCTGTATGGTCTCCCCGGCGTAGAATACTGGGAAAATACGGACTTAGCCCTTTTAAGGTCTCCCCTAAAGTATGCAAGTATGCCAGACCTTACGAGCGTGCTGTCTTTGTATTCTGGGTTCTCTTTACCCTCCGCAAAGTCTAAAATATACTGGCAGTATTGAGAAAAAACTGCACCTGCACACTGAGGCTTTGACTCCCTGTTTTCCTTTAAGGCTTTCACCGCCTGCCACATGGGATCTTTGTTGTCAGGAACGGAGTTTTTCAAAACCAAGTGCAGGGCGTAGTAAGACTCACAGGCGGACTTTTGATACATGTGGGTAAACTGGCAGGAGTTTTTAAACAGATGGAGAGCCTTATCCAGCTCTTTGTTAGAGTAAGCTATTATCCCCAGCACATACTCTGCCATGGGTTTGAAGGGTGAGTTGGGAAAGAGCAGAACCCTCCCCAACTCTTCCTGAGCCAGTTTGTAGCGCTTTTCGGTGTAATAGTCCACTCCCAGCCTGTAAGATAGGGCATCCTTTGGCTCTCCACAGCTTATGACAGCTCCCGTCTTTATCTGGATTACCTCCTGAAATTCAAACCTTTTTGGTGCTTCAAGAACTTGAGAGGAGAGGTTAAGCTCTTTGGCTTGCGGTAGTGGCAGGGTGTTAGGTGGGCTGAGTTTGGGTTTGTCTTCCTGAAACTTACCGACCAGCTCCACCTTTACGTCAAACTCTCTGGTTATCTGCTGAGAGAAGGCAAGGGTTAGCATCAATAAAAAGCTAAAGAGCCTTGTGAGCTTCCACATAGAGGTCTCCAAGATGACACGTTGTATTTAACCTAATTATAACATTCCTGTCCTTCTCCATGTGAACGATGGAGTAGCTGGCGTTGTCGCATCCAAAAGACCAGAACTTTGAAAGGTCTACATTTAGAAGGGCACAGTACATAGCCCTTATGGGAACGGTGTGAGAAACTACCGCTACCGCCTGCCCCCAGTGTTTTTCCCTTAAGTATTCCAAAAACTCCTTTACCCTATGGTAAACCTGCTCCAAGCTCTCCCCGCCTTCAAAGCTCACTTTGTGTGGCTCTTCAATCCATTGACGAAACTGCTCTGGAAACCTTTCTTGCACCTCTTCCACCAAAAGACCAGACCAAGAGCCGTGGTCTATCTCTATCACCCTTCTGTCTGGTATAACCTCCATACCCTTTTGCTTTGCCACTTCAAGGGCGGTTTCCGTAGCCCTCTTCAGAGGCGAAG
>JANWYC010000035.1 GCA_025057245.1 Aquificaceae bacterium
ATCCGTCAGCTTCTATACAAGGTCTTGGAAATCCCTCAGAAAGAGGACAAGTAGATTTCTCTCAAGTGCTCTGGCAAGAGCTCTGCGGGGTAAGTCTTGTCTGCTATTTTGTCCAAGTGCCACCACCACCTTTCAAGGGGCTTGTCCTTGCGTTCTTTTTCTGAATAATCTGGCGGTATGTATTTCTTGAGCCCTTCTAGAAGCTTTTTGTCTATCTCTATAACTCTTGGGTCGTTGTCAAGTCCAAGCTCGTGCAACTTGTCCCTTGGGTCTGTCATCATCCAGTAATTGAAGTATATGTACGCGTTTGGCAAGTCTGGCGGGTATTCTATAGAGTACTTGTAATCTTTCAAAAGCTCTACAATATCCTCACTATGCCCGCCCCAAGTCTTCTTGTCCTGTCCTTTATCCATTCTTCTACCTCCTATCTATGTAAAGTAGTAATTGCTATGTTGTCGTCAGAATATACAACTTTCAAGCTTACTCTATAGAAAACAGAGTAGGTCAAATTGTCCACTCTTTCAACATCAACCGCATCTGGCTTCTTGATAACATCATACGAGAGGGCTTTGTATTCTTCAAGCGTTTTTGTTCCAACCTCCTCACCGTGCTTTCTGTAGTGCTCTAGGAGGAAGCTTCCTAAGTATGCTCTATACTATTAGAAGAGAGGTTTAACATGAAAGAACCGAAAACACCGTACTTAGCCACGGATGCAGTGTTAAGGTTGTGGGAAGGAAGTAAGTTTTTGGGTGTAGTTCTCGTTGAAAGGCTCTACCCACCCCATGGCTACGCCCTTCCTGGAGGCTTTGTGGAAGTAGGAGAGAAGGTGGAGGATGCGGTTCTAAGGGAGGTCAGAGAAGAGACCGGACTTGACGCTAAGATAAAGAGGCTTCTCGGTGTATACTCTGAGCCAGACAGAGACCCACGATTTCATGTAGTCTCGGTGGTTTTTGTATGCGATGCGGAGGGTGAGCCAAAGCCGGGAGATGATGCAAAAAGGGTAGGAGTTTTTCCCTTGGAAGATTTGCCACTTGACCTGTTAGCTTTTGACCACAGGAGAATACTTTTAGACTATTTGAAGATGTGATAGAATTAATCAATTAAGCACGTTTGGAGGAAGTCTATGACAAAAGAATACGAGATAGGAGTAAACTTACTGAAAAAGATTCACGGAGAGCTCGAAAGGCTTCTTGAAGTAAACGATAAGCTTACCGCACGCAGGATAGTCAACACCATAATCCACCCTATTACAGCCTCTGCCTATCAGATAAGGGTTGGAAATGGTCCAAACAAAGACGAGTTTTTGCATGTGCTTATTGACTTGGTGAGAGAGATGAGAGACCTTTCGAACATAGAAGACTTGAAGGAGACCATAAAAAAGACCATAGCCCTTCTCAAAGAAGTGGAAGCATCCTCCACGGAGAGTAAAGAGAAAGTCTAAGCATGGATGCGGTAACTGTAAGAACGCTTTTGAAGAAGAAACGCGAAGGCAAAAAAATTAGCATGGTTTCAACCTACGATTATATCTCCGCAAAACTGTGTCAGCAGGTGGGTATAGACTGCGTGCTGGTGGGCGATTCTTTAGGAATGGTTTTTCAGGGGGGTGATACTACCCTGCCCGTCACCCTTGAGGAAATGATATATCATACGAAGGCGGTTAGGAAGGGTGCAAGGGAGTGCTTTGTCATAGTGGATATGCCCTTTATGAGCTATCAGGTAAGCCTTGAGGAAGCCATAAGAAACTGTGGAAGAGTGATAAAAGAGACGGGTGCCAACGCAGTCAAGCTTGAAGGTGGAGAAGAAGTAGCTGAGTTGGTCTACCGTCTGGTAAACATAGGCATTCCTGTTGTGGGGCATGTGGGTTTTACACCTCAGAGCGTGCACGTTTTGGGGGGTTATAGGGTAGTAGGTAGGGTTGAAGAGGAGTATGAAAGAGTTAAGAAAGACTTCAAAGTCCTTGAGGAAGCGGGCGCTTTTATGGTAGTATTAGAAAGTATGCCTACGGGTCTGGCAAAGGAAATAACCCAAAGCTCAAAGGCCATAACCATAGGAATAGGTGCTGGACCATACTGCGACGGTCAGGTGTTGGTCTTTTACGACTTAGTTGGTCTTGTGGAGGATATAAAACCCAAATTTGTAAAAAGATACATAGACGGAGCAGAACTGTTTAGGGATGCCTTAAGAAGGTTTAAGAGCGAAGTAGAGGAAGGTTCTTTCCCTTCTGAGGAGGAGAGCTATGGATGAGGCTAAACTGTTAGAACTCCTGATTAAACTGGGATACATAGACAGGGATAGGGCTCTCCAAGCTCAAAAGGATAAGAAAAAAGAGGAAGATATCATCAGCACGCTTCTTAGATTGGGTTTTATAGATGACCTTAAACTTATGGAGTTTTACCAAAGATACATGCCACACAAACTCTGGAAAGGTAATACGGATGAAATAAATATACCTGAGGAGATAAAAGCGAGGTTACCTGAGGACTTTCTTAGACAATACTACATATCACCCGTAAAATACGAAGATGGAAAGCTTTACGTGCTTACCATAAACCCCTTTAATCAGGCTGCTATAAACGAGCTAAGGTTCAAAACGAAGATAAACACTATAGTTCCAAATGTGTCTACTAAGAAAACCATAGAGGATATGCTTAACAAGCTCTATCCTGCAGTAAACAAAATGGTGGAGAGCTTTGATGTGAGCGAGGTGGAAATAGAAGCGGAGGAGTTAGAGCTTACCCAAGACGTGTTAACCACTGAAGCGGGTGAGGGTCCTATAGTAAAGCTTGCCAATTTTATCATAGCGGAAGCGGTAAGCTTGGGCGCTTCTGACATCCACATAGAACCTCAGGAAAAGAAACTGGTGGTTCGCTACAGAGTGGACGGCGTGCTTAAGGTCTACCACGAGTTTCCCGGAAGAATAAAGGACCCCGTCACCGCTAGGTTCAAAATAATGTCAAACCTTGACATAGCGGAGAAAAGAAGACCTCAAGACGGGAGGATAAGAACAAGAATAAAAGGGAAGAAGATAGACCTTAGGGTGTCTACGGTGCCCACGGTTTACGGAGAGAAAACTGTTATGAGAATACAGGAGGCGGAGAAGTACTTAAACGTGAGGCTGGATGACTTGGGATTTGAGCCAGATGACTTAGAGAAGTTTAGAAGGGCTATATGGACACCCTGGGGCATGATACTGGTTACGGGACCCACAGGTTCTGGTAAGACCACCACCCTCTACGCATCTCTGATGGAAAGGAACAAACCAGATGTAAACATAATGACTGCGGAAGACCCAGTTGAGGTTTCCATACCCGGTCTCAATCAGGTTCAGGTTAACGAGAAAATAGGAGTCACCTTTGCCAGCGTGCTAAGGGCTTTTCTAAGGCAGGACCCTGACATCATCCTCATAGGTGAGATAAGGGATACAGAAACGGCGGAGATAGGCATAAAGGCGGCGCTCACAGGACACTTGGTCTTTTCTACCCTTCACACCAACGATGCCCCCTCTTCCATAGCCAGGCTGGTAGACATGGGTATAGAGCCCTTCTTGGTAGGCTCGTCGGTTACTTTAATAGTAGCTCAAAGACTTCTCAGAAAGTTATGCCCCAAGTGTAAACTGGTTGATGATACGCCCAGAGATGCTTTGTATAGGCTCGGCGTGCTAAAAAGCCCAGATGAGAACATACTCATATACAAAGCGAACCCTGACGGCTGTGCTAACTGCAACGGTTCAGGCTACAAAGGTAGAACTGCGGTGCATGAAATACTGGAAGTGGACGAAGAGCTTAGAAAAATTATTGTGAAAGGCGCCAACGCAGAGGAGATAAGAGACCTGGCGCGTAAGAAGGGTATGAGAACACTGTATGAGGCTGGTATTATTAAAGTGGGGAGGGGTATAACATCCATAGCGGAGGTGGAGAGGGTGCTTGCAAAATAGAAAGCATGGTCTATAATATAGAAGTTCCATGGAAGGAATAAAACACGACAGAGAGCTGGACATAAGAGGTGATGTTTGCCCCTTTACCTTTGTAAAGAGTAAACTTGCCCTTGAGCAGATGGAAAAGGGTCAAGTTCTGAGGGTTTTAGTTGACTACAAACCATCCGCAGAGAGCGTGCCAAAAAGCATGAAGGAAGAGGGTCAAGAAGTTCTTGCGGTAAACCAACTTGCGGAGAACCTTTGGGAAATTATTCTGAAAAAGGCACGATGAAGTTCCTTTTTATGGTCACCAGCAACCCATTTTCGAAGGACTACAACACGCTCCTTAACTTGGTGCGCGTGCTTTCAAAAAAGGGTGAGATTACCATATTCTTTAGCGGTAACGGTGCCTACTACACCATTAGACCAGAAGCTCAAGAGTTAAAAAAGCTGGGGGTAAGGCTTCTCTACTGCGCCCACTCAGCTCATCAGAGAGGAATACAAAACGTTCCCGAGATTTTTGAAAGCAGTTCCACTTATAACCTTTCTCGTTTCATACAGGACTTTGACAAAATAATAGGCTTTAACTGATCATGAAGATAACTGTAATCCTAAAGGGAGACCCTTTCTCTTGGAAGTGTCAGGAAGCCTTTAGGGTTGCCATGGCTTTAGGTATAAACTGCGAGGTAAACTTCGTGCTTATAAAGGACGGTGTGTATGCCCTTTCACAGTGGCAATCGGAGGAGTTGGATATAGAAGGCTTTGAAAGGCTCTTAGAAAACATGGATTATGTAAAGGTTAAAATGTGCGCAGAGGACGCATCCCTCGAGGAAAGGGGGCTTAAAAAAGAAGACCTTAAGAAAGAGGTTGAAGTCAAAAGCATTGATGATATAAGGGAGCTCATAAAGCGTTCGGAGGCGGTGGTAGTATGGTAAAAACCCTCTGGCTTGTTAGGAAGTTAGGAGACTTTGGCTCCGACTTGGTGGAAGAGGGTGATGTGGTTGTTCTTATACAGGATGGCGTTCTGCGTTTTCCTACCAGAAAGGGTTGGTATGCCTGCAAAGAGGATGCTGTGGCAAGGGGTATAAAGCTTCCTGAGAGCCTTACCAAGAGCTATGAGGATATAGCGGAGCTTATAACGAAGTGTGAAAGGGTGGTGGTTTGGTAATGAAATGGCAGATAACCAAAACCTTCAGGTTTGAGGCTGGACACAGGGTATGGAAGCAAAACCTAACCTGTGGTAGAGGCGCAGAGCTGACCATGGGAAAAGAAGTTCCTGTTAATAAGTGTATAAACCTTCACGGACACAGCTACGTGCTGGAAGTGACTCTTGGCTCAGAGGAGCTCTCAGAACAATACATGGTTATGGACTTTTACCACCTTAAGAACGCTCTTAAGGAGCTGATAGAAGAGATAGACCACAGCTTTATTATAGACAGACAAGACCCTATGTTTGAAGAGCTCAGGCAAGTGGCGGAGAAATACGGAGCTTTTAAAGTATACCCAGTGGATTTTTGCCCTACTGCGGAGGCTCTTGCCAAGTTTTTCTACGATTACGTTAGTCAAAAACTTTCACAGGTTGGGCTTTTGGGTGATGTAAAGGTGGTGAAGGTAGTTCTTTGGGAGACTGCCACTTCAAAGGCGGAGTATTGCGGTGAATGAAGTTAAAGCTTGCCCTTCCTAACGGAGGCGTGCTAAAGGTTAATGTTCAGTTTCCGTATAAAACAAGTCCCATAGGTTACAGAGCTCTAGTAGGTGGCAAGACTGCAGTCGTGGTCTCACTTGCGGATGAGGGTGAGGCAATAGACCTACAGTTCCCTGACGAGAAGCCTTTTACCACGGAGAAGCATCTAAAAGCGGTGGTAGATACCGCAAACCATTACGGTCTTATGCCGTGGAGGTTTCTCTTTGAGCTTATGCCAGCTCACTTTGACTGGAGGGAAGAGGAGTATATTACCCTTGGTAAGAAAGAATGGAGGTTCATAGATAAGAAAAGCAAGGAAGTTCTGGATTACGTAAAGAGCAGAAAGGAGGTTAGGGAAGAGCTTTTGAAAGAGAAGTTTGGAAGGGAGCTGGTGGAAAAACTTATGGAGTTGGGTTTTATCAAAAGTATGAGAGCGTGGAAAGTGCCAGAGCTGAAAAGAACCTTTTATAGCCTTGCGGTTCCTGCGGAAGAGGCGGTAGGTAAGCTAAAGGGTTTGAAAAACAGAGAGGAGAAGATAAGGCTTATATACTATCTGCAGGAGAACAGAATTGTGAGCGATGAAGACATAAAAAGTGCGGGATTTAGTCAGAAAGACTTGAAAGCCTTACTGCGCAGGGGGTTAATAAAGGAAACAGAGGAAGGCGTGGAAGGCGTAAAGCTTCCAGAGGTTCTAAAGCAGGAGACAAGGCATTACATTAAACCCTTGGGAAATAGGTCTGTGGTTTTTGGAAGCTTAGAGGGTTTACTCTCAAGGCTTGAGGGAGAGCTTGATAGGGTAGTGGAGGAAGGCAAGAAGGCGTTTGTGTTCTGCGATAGTCAGACGGTTTTGGAGTTTCTCCGAAGAAGGTTATACAGTCTTTTAGGAGACAGGCTTATAACACTCACTTCAAACCAAAACCCCAGAGAGTTTATACAAAACTGGTTTTCCTTGAGCTCCTCAGGTGGACTGGTGGTGTTAGGTAGTAGGGTAGCCCTACTGGCACCTTTCTCAAGTCTTGACCTAATAGTCTGCTTTGGAAGTGAGTTTTATAGTATGTACAACGGCGTTGACCCAAGACACTTTTTATATCAAACATCCCTTTACTACGGTGCGCACTTCTCCGTGTTTAGTCCCATGCTACCTTTGAACCTTTACTCTAAAAAGGATTGGCAGAAAGAGTATTACCCACCAGAGGGAGAGGTCATCCTGCTTAGAAGAAAGGGTGACGAGGTTCTATCCCCAGAGCTTAAAAACCTGCTAAGGGATAAACGGGATTGTCTTTTCTTGGTCAACAAAACGGGCTATTCTTACGGTTTTTGTAAGTTTTGCGGTTGGATGGCGGAGTGTCCCTCTTGCGGAAGTTTTCTTACTTTGAGCAAGGACATGGAAGGCGTTTTTTGCACTTCTTGCAGATATAAGGGAGAGGCTAAGTGTCCTGAGTGTGGAAGACCACTCCAAGAGTTAGGCTTCGGTATAGACAAGGCGGTTGAGGAGGTTCAAAAGGTCTTTGGGGAAAGGGAAGACTTTCACTTTGACACAACCCCCAGATTTGTAAGAACCTATCAACACGTTATAATCCTCCATGCGGACAACATTCTATCCGTGCCTTGGTTTGACTCTGCGGAAAGATACTTTCTATACCTCTGGACTGCACTGTGCGTAAGTAAGAAAAGCCTAATCGTGCAGACAGTTTTGGAAGACAATCCTGTTTTGAATTTTATACAACAAAAAGACTGGCAAGCTTTCTGTCAAGAGGAGCTAAAAAGAAGAGAGGAAGAGGAGCTCCCACCTTTCAAAAGGTTAGTGGTAGCAAGAACGAAAGACAGTTTAGACCTGAAAGACATGCCCGTAGAGGTAAGAAAGAGAAAACTTAACAACGAGCTTGAATTTTTAATAAAAGTGGACAATAAACACTTGGGTAATCTTCTTAGGCATATAAGAAAAAACAAACTTTCTGAGTTTAGAGTGTTTTAAAGTTTACAGTCTTTAGATGCTTCGTTCCTCTTCCAGAGAATGCTCTTTGAGGTTTGATATTCAAGCGTTTCAGAACTTAAATCTGAAGTCGCGAAACTCTCGCAAGCTAAAGCGGAGATGTTTATTAGACAGTTAGATGTTAAAAAGAGCAATCTCCTAACGCTTCGCCTTTTGTCTAAAAATACCTTCTGATGCTCAGTGCTTAACGGCTTCAGAATTGGAGCTTGACTATGCGAGATTTAGTAAAACTCCTATGGGTCAGAGCGAGAGATTTATTAGACACATTATACGTTAGCACTGCACCTATAAGGCATGGAGCTCTGCCATAGGCGGTAATGGTTGAGCGGTTTTTCTGAAGCAGTATTTAGACAATTCTAAGTTTGAGTTTGTCTTTGCAAAGAACCATGAGACTCTTAAGAGCCAGAGGCGAGAGACTTATTAAATCTGGGTTAAACTCACAATACTTTTTTCCACCTTTCAACTCTCACCAGTCTCATAAATAGAACGCAGTTAGAATTATAGTATGCTTTTAGCATTAGTTATGCTCTTTCCTCTAATAGTCTTTGCGCAGGTTCAAATATTATCCAACTATCCACTTAAGAAAAACAACTTTGAACAAGTTATAAACATGAAAAACTATAAAGAGTTAGTCGAAGCAATAAAAAACATAGAAGAAGTGAAGGCTGTATACATGATGGAAGAAGAAGACAAGCTCATTATTTACATAGAGAGGTATTTTATCCTCAGAAATGTTTACGTCAGAGGCAATAGAGGAGTTTCAAAGGAGGACATACTCTTTCATCTTGGTCTTCGTGAGGGCATGCCTGTACACGATGAGGAGTTTGACAGTGTTACATTGCAGGAGAGAATTGAAAGAATATACATGGATAAGGGATTTCTTGACGTGGAGGTAAACGTTCTTATAAAGAAAAGTCAAGATGGATACGTAGATGTTTACATAGATGTGGAAGAG
>JANWYC010000036.1 GCA_025057245.1 Aquificaceae bacterium
CTTCCTGTATCTATTCCTCACCTCTTGCCTCATCCTCTCACTTATCGGAGTTACACACTTGATTTGTCTCTGCTCAAAGTGCTTTATCAATCTCACACTATCTATCCATCCGCTACAAAATGTTGAGCCTTGAACTCAGCCCTATCAAGCATAGACCACAAAAGCTTTAATTCATCAGCATACGCCTCACCAACTGCTACCCCTAAAACTATCTTCTTTTTACCTCTAACACCTATCAAAGCTTCTGTCTTTACATGTGCCTTTACTTGTCTTATTTGTTTACCTCTGAGATAGCTAAGTTTCACTGTATCGTCATATCCAAAACCTGTAGCATCTGCAACTACTGCATGGTATTCCTTTATGTCAAGAACTTTCTCGCAGATTTCTGCGGTTTTTGATAAGACGAAGGAGAGAAGCTCAGGGTTTAGTTTTTTGAACCTGTAGAAGATTGTGGAGAAGTCGGGGGAGTGTCCGAGTCTGTCTTTGAGGATAAGTTCGAGTGTTCTGTATGATACGTTTTTGTGTATTTTGAGTATGGCTGCGAGTATGATGATTTCTGTGGGGTAAACTGGTGGTCTGCCTGGTCTTTTTGGTGGTGGGTTTTGGCTGTAGAACTGCTCAATTAACTTTTTGATGAGTTTTGAGAGGAGCTCTATGTGTTTATTGCTAATGTAGTTCATATTGTTTCCTCCTTGAGACATAACTTTTTGCGGTATGTATGTTATAAACCCTGTAGTTCCTACTCTGGAAGAATTTAAAACATTCTCATCAATAATATTTACAACCAGTTACGTTCTACACTATAATCTTTTCTGTGTTCTGGTTGGTTTTACTGATAGCTTTTTCCTTTGCTCTTGACTGTAATACTTTGAGGGTAAGATACAGAGAGTTGAAGGAAAAACCAGTTTACGAAGACCTTATTAAAGAGGCGGAGGTTCTCACCAATCTTGCATGCGAGAAGGGAGACCAAAAGGCAATGAAATCTGCGGACAAGGTTTTGCAAGCAATTGAAAGCATAAAGTCTACAGACAACTTTGGGAAGGATAAGGTGGTAGCCAGTAAAAGACTAAGGAGGGCATCCATACTACTTAACCAGACAAGAAAACACTCAAAAACCTACCCACAACTCTTTGCTTACCAGTTCCTTTTCTATCAGGTTGCCAGAGAAAATTACAGAGCGGGAGACTACGAGTATGCCTTAAAGTATTCTATAGCATCCTATAACTTAGGAAGGGCTATACTTGAATTGAGATGATTTTTCAAGAAGGTGATTATGCGCTAATCGTGCTTGATGGTAGAAAGTATTTGAAGCGTCTAGTTCAAGGGTTCAGTCTGAGCGTCAAAGACAAAGTTATAAAGTTAGAGGACATATTAGGTAGAAAGCCTGGGGAGATGATAAACCAGTTCTATGTTCTTAAGCCTACTCTTGAGGACATTATACTTTTGGGATTTGAGAGAAAAACGCAGATAGTTTATCCCAAAGACAGTTTTTACATAGCTTTTAAATTAGGTCTTTCGGAGGATAAGAAACTTCTTGAGTTTGGAGTAGGTAGCGGTGCTTCTACTGCTGTTTTTTCAAGGCTATGCGGTGAGGTTTTCGCCTACGAAGTAAGGGAAGATTTTTACAAACTGGCAAAGAAGAACTGGGAAAGGTTTAATCTGTGTAGCAATGTGAACTTGCAAAACATAGACTTTCTTCAGGCGGACGTGGAAGAAAACTACTTTGATGCGGTCTTTGTGGACGTAAAAGACCCTCTACCCTTTCTGGAAAAGGTTTGGAAAGTCATAAAGCCTGGCGCAGTCTTTACTAGCTTGCTCCCCACTACCAATCAGGTCAGTTCCTTGCTTAGAGCGTTGGAAGGGCCCTTCTGCCATGTGGAGGTTATGGAAATACTACACAGACATTACAAAGTAAACCCTGACAGACTTAGACCAGAAGATAACATGGTAGCTCACACTGGTTATTTGGTCTTTGCCAGAAAGAGGATATAACTCTTAACGTCTGGTAATTCTATCCTGCAGTGGTCGTAACCTTCTAAGGGTTGACTACCCCTCATCACAAGCACCCACCCATTAGAAAAGCTTTGTAAAAGAGGAAGCACTTCAGAGGTTTCACCCAAAGCTCGCGCCACTACTACATCAAACTTCTGATGCACCCTCTGAGCCTGTTGACATATTACTTTGTAAGAAAGTCTAAGCTTTACCTTTATATACTCAAGAAAGGCACATTTTTTGGCAACCGCTTCTACCAAGGTAAGTTGAATACGGTCTCCGTAGTATATCTTTAAAGGCACGCCCGGAAAGCCTGCACCGCTACCCACATCACAAAAAGAAAGCCCATCTACGTTCACACCCTTACTTTCGAGACATAGGCTAACGGTTAGCGAATCCAGAAAATGTCTGACGATAATCTCTCTGTCTTCTTCTATGGCGGTAAGGTTGTGAACCTTGTTCCACCTTTTCAGTTCCTGCATATAGAGAGAGAAACTGTCTATCTGTTCCTCCGACAGAAGAAAGTTGTTCCTTTGTAGGATGTCCGCAATTAGCCTTTTAGCAGAGATTTTACGTCCTCCGCCATTTTATCAGGTTCTTGCTTCGATGGTGTGTAGAGGATTTTTATCTTGTTGTCCGGCGTTATCAAGTATATGGTAGCGGTATGGTCTACCAGATAACCGCTTGAGGATTGACCTTCTACCTTTCTGTAGTAAGCCTTGTATTCCTGCGCGGTCTTTCTTATTTCCTCCTCCGTGCCTCTAAGACCAATAAAAGTGGGATGGAAGTAGGGCACGTAGCTCTTTAGCACTTCTGGAGTATCCCTTTTTGGGTCTACGCTTATGAAGAGCACCTGCACCTTTTGAGCCTCTTGCTGGCTTAGGTTTTTCATAACCTTTGCCATAGTCTCTAAAGCCATGGGGCACACATCAGGACAGTGTGTGTATCCGAAGAAAAGCAAGACTATCTTGCCAGAATTTGTGTAGTCTGTAAGTCTTACCCTGTTTCCGTTGTGGTCTGTTAGTTCAAAATTATAAGCGGGTTGGTCAAAAAGATGACCGTAAAACTCTTGCTTTTTCTGGCAAGAGAACAGCGCAAGGAGAAAGAGTGTTATAACATAAGTTAATTTTCTCATAATTTCAAATTATAGCACAAACTGACCTTAGTGCCAACACCTTTCTTGCTTTCTACCTTCATTTCCATACCGCTTTTTTGGCATATTAGCTTAACTATGTAAAGACCAAGACCTGAGCCTTCTCTGTCTGTGGCTTCTCTGTAGAAAAGCTCTCCCACCCTTTCTGGATGCTCCATGCCCATTCCTTCGTCTTCTACCACTATACAGCCTTCTGTGTGGTATAGCCTTATAGACTGACCCTGAGTGGTGTATTTGTATGCGTTCTCAATTAGGTTTCTCAGAGCCATCTTAAAATACTCCTTGTCTACTTCCATTTCACTGTCTTCTCTTAGGTATTCTACCGTAAACTTCCTCTCCGCCTTTATAAACTCGTACTCTTCTTCAAGCTCCGCAAACAGCTGATTGATGCCTACCCTTTCCACTTTTAAAGGCATTTGGGACTCAAGCCTCATGATGGTGGTAAGCTGAGAAATCAGTCTTTCCATCTTTTCAGACTGTAGCTGTATGTTTTGGTATATCTCTCTCAGCCTTTCCTCGGGATAGCTCTTCATCTGCAAGAGCTCTGCCTGACCTCTTATGTACGTCAGTGGCGTTTTTAACGCATGCGTGATGTTTCTGATAAACTCCCTCTGCCATAGAATTATGCCCTTTAGCTTATCCACCATGTTGGCGTATGCCTCTTCCAAAAGCCCAAACTCGTCCCTGCGACCGCTTCTCTTTACGTCTATGTCCAGCTCACCTTTAGATATAGATTCTGATATCTCCCTAAGGTAAGAGAGTGGTTCAAGAAGCTTGTTTATCAGAAAGAAAGCTAAAGCGGAGGCAGGTATGGAGATGAGGAAGAGCAAAACCAAAGTAAAGGTCAATATGCGTCTTTCTACCTGTTTTATCCTGTCCAATTTACCCAGCAATAGTATTTGATAGTCTCCCACCCTTTTTAGTATGAAGGCGTAATCCTCACCTATGCCTCTTTTTAGAGTAAGCATTTTTTCAATCTCATCCCTCTCTAACATGGGTAACTCCCCTTCAAGAAAGCTCTCAACGCTTATAACTCTACCTTTTTTATCAAGCAAAATACTGGTTATCTCCCTTGAAACAACATCTTCAGCCAGCAGGTGCGCATATTGGTTGGGATTTTTATAGTAATTTTGATAGAAATCTATAAGAGGTTCTACCTGATATTCCACATAGTTGAGCATGTGCTGGTGCAAAGTCGTTCTTACCACCAAAACGCTAAAAAGAGACAGGAGGAAGACACTGCTTATGTATAGACTGAAGAAGAGAAGGAGAGCCTTAAGCCTTACTGACATCTTGAGCGGATAGCATGTATCCGTATCCTCTTAATGTTCTAATAAGCTCGTGGTCCCTGTCGCCAAGTTTGTTTCTAAGGTTCTTTATGTACACATCCACCACGTTTGAACACTCCCCGTAAGACTGACCCCATACCTTAAGGTATATCTCCTCCCTACTAACTGCAGAACCCACCTTCTCCGCAAGAAGTTTAAGAAGGTTGAACTCCTTCGGCGTGGTGGGTATTTTCTTGCCTTTGTAGTATACCTCCAAGGACTTTAACTTAAGCTCCAACTCTCCCAACTTTATCAGCTCTGGACCTTCTCTCTTGTATCTTCTCAAAACCGCCTTTATCCTTGCCATAAGCTCCTTAAAGGAAAAGGGTTTTGTTATGTAGTCATCCGCACCCGCAGACAGACCCTCCACCTTGTCCTCTATCTGATCTTTTGCGGTCAGAAGTATGACTGGCATGTCTGATGTCTCCCTTATCTTCTTGCACACCTTAAGCCCGTCCATCTTGGGAAGCATAAGGTCAAGTATCATAAGCTGATAGTCTCCTCCCATGGCTTTGTTAATAGCGTTGTATCCGTCCTTGACCCAGTCTACAAAAAAACCCTCTTGGTTCAGCCAGTCTTTGAGCATCTGACCCAAGGATTGGTCATCCTCAACCAACAGTACTCTGATTCCCGACATGCTTTACCTCTCCCCATCTTAAACATCCACCGCACACGGGCGTGTACTCTATGTATGTTTTACCACAGACGCACGCAAAGGGATGGAAGAGCTCTTTCAAAGCATTAAGGTATAACCTGTCCTGTTCCCTGTGTGAAAGGGTGCTGTAGAGAAAGGCTTTTGTCACCGTGGATAGCCTGTCTTCCAAAGCTTTAGCTTTTGTGAGAAGGTTCAACTTTATGTATAGCATGGCAAGCGTTTCGGGCGATAGGAGTTCAGCCCTGGCTTCCACAAAGCCTAAAAGTTTGGTAAGCGTTTCCTGGTCTTCCATAAGATGCCACAGAACCTGTTCCTGGTAACCTGAGGAGATTACTCTTTCCCATTGCTTTCTTGCGTCTTTTTCTTTGTCTTGAGACAGAAGATGTTTTAAATACATGGCATGAACGAAGGGTGTGGTGTAAAGGTTAACGGAGCTTTCTATGTATTTATCCTCTCCAGTTTTTCTGTACAGCTCTGCCATGACCTCCGCCTTTATCCTTTTCTGGTGTTCCTTATCCCATTTCTCACACAGGTTAAGAACCTTTTCTTGATACTCTAACGCTTTCTCCCACTCTCCTTTCAGCGCGTAAAAGTCTCTTAGACTTTTAAGAACCCTCAAGTTCTCCGGGTCTTTTCCCTCCGCCTCTTTCAGCTTCTCTTCAACCTCTCCTCTACCCTCCTTGAGCGATGTCTCATCAACCGAGGACGCCCCTTCCAGCTTTCCTCTCTCCTCTAACACCTTGTCTAACAAAAAGCTCACCCCCTCGGACCTGCCAAAGGAGGAAAGAAGCTTCTCCGCTTTTCCCAGATATCCCCTTGCCCATTCTTTCAAACCTCCTTCCAGAAGGCGAACCCGTTTCTTTAAGATTGCCTCTTTCAGGAGGAAATAAGAGGATGGCACGAGGAAACCAAGGGTAAACACGAGCAGTAATAGCGCAAAGAGCGGTATTCTGTAGGTAACATAGAAGAAGCTAACGTCCACATAACCGGCGTTCTGAGCTATAAACAGGAGGAAAAGCATCAACAGGGAAAGTATTAGGAGAAATTTTACAAGGTTCATAGCTTTAGCCTCTCAGCTCCTGAATACAACCACTCAAGGTCATAGTATTCTCTCCACTCTCTTAGGAACACATGGACTATTATATCAATAAGGTCTATAAGTATCCAACCGCTCTCTTCGTTGCCTTCTATATGGTCGGGTTTTATTCCCAGTTTTTCAAGCTCTGTAAGCATGTGTCTCACGAGTGCTTTAGCGTGTGGAGGTGAGTTGGCGGTAGCTATAACAAAGTAGTCCGCTATGTTGGTGTGTTTTGAAACATTAAGAACAACTAAGTTCTCAGCCTTCTTATCCTCGAGCAATTTTTTTATACTTTTTATCAGTTCAGGGCTGTTTTGCATATTTTTTAAGTTCTGTGTAGTATACATTCTCTCCATAGACTTCTCTGTATGTTTGCATATGCTTTAACCCCTCCTTTTTGCTGTCTTCCGCTAAGGTTTTCCATCTTTCTATCTCCTTTTTTAAAAATTCCAACCTATTGTTAAGTATAGTCCTGTCCTCTTCAGATTTGACATCCTTTAGCTTTTCATTTACCTCA
This sequence comes from Aquificaceae bacterium, assembly GCA_025057245.1. Lineage (GTDB taxonomy): Bacteria > Aquificota > Aquificia > Aquificales > Aquificaceae > Pampinifervens. Next base: position 6,724 of record JANWYC010000036.1, read on the forward strand.
TCCATCCACTTTTCGTATTTAAACTGTTGCCTTTTTGCCTGTTCCTCAACGAGGAAAAGTGACTTTATGTATCTGTATAGCGCCTCCGCCTCAGATATGTATCCGGGATAGTTTATCATAAGGTCTCTATACCTTAGAGCTGCTGAGTAGTGATAGCCAAAATCTTCGTAAAACCTGGCTATTAGGTATTCGTGTCTTGCTAACTTTTTGTAAGCTTCTTCAACCAAGGATTTAACCTTCTCCGTGTATGGACCGCTGGGATACCTGCTAAGAAAGTCCTTGGCTTTGTCTATAGCTTTCATGGTGTAGCTCTGGTCTCTGTATGCATCTGGAGCCACTTTCATGTAGCTGTCTACTAACATAAAGTAGACCTTTTCTGACTCAGGACTGTCTGGATAGTAAAACATAAAGTCTTCAAAGTATACCACTGCGTTCACGTAGTCTTTTTTGAGGTAGTAGCTCTCCGCAAGGGTATACTTGGCTGTCTTTATCTCCTCGGGGCTCAGGTGTTCAAGATACTTAAGAGCCTCAGAGAGCTTTCTGACCGCATCTCCGTACTCCTTTGCGCTGTATGCGGACATACCTTCCGTGTAATTCTCCCGTGCCAGCTTCGCTCTCCTTTCGTCAGTCATCTTGGCACAGCTAACTAAAAGCACGAGGAGTAGAGCTACTATCTTATGCATAGCTTATGCGGTAATGATTGACACTCAGCTCTTTATTTTCCTTTATCTGAAAATTGGTTCCTTCAGTTGGTGCTAAAGCCTTTTTTACACTCTGGTATCTTAGAGGATGCACTTCCACTTCCAAGTTTTTGTGGTGATAGCCCATAAGGTCTTTTTCCAATTCAAACAGGAACAGGGAAGAGTTCTTTATATAACCCTTGCCAGAGCAAGTAGCACAATCTTCCGAAAGCATCTTTGTCACGCTTTTACCCGTTTTTTTCCTTGACATTTCCAGTATACCCAATCTGGTAAAACCGTATATGTTTACATTGCAGGCTTCTTCTCCAAAGGCTGTCTGCATACTACTTATTACCAAGTTTTTGTTTTCCTGCTTTTTCATGTCAATGAAGTCAACAAGAATTATACCACCTATGTTCCTGAGAAGTATCTGTCTTACTATTTCTCCGACTGCTTCAAGGTTGGTCTTAATGGCGTTCTCTTCGTGGCACGCACCCGTTGGGTCTCCGCTGTTCACGTCTATCACCGTGAAGGCTTCCGTCTCTTCTATTACAATGTAGCCTCCACCTTTGAGCCACACCACCTTATTAAAGACATTTGCAAGAGTTTCCTGAAGCTTGTATTTTTGAAAGCAGACGGTAGGGTCTTTGAGGTATGTGTTCTTGTGGAGCATTTCTGGGGCAAAACCTTTTAGAAAGGAAGCTATCCCTTGCCAGACCTCTGGGTCATCTGAAAGAATCTCTTCTATGTCTTGCCAGTAATCCCTTATAAGCCTTATGTAAACTGGATATTCCTCTAAGATGAGCTGGGGTTTCCTTAGGAGTTTTGCCCTTTTCTGAATCCATTGCCACAGCTCTCTTAGTTTGAGTAACTCCTCCTTTAACCTTACCTGGTCCACTTTTGCGGCAGAGCTTCTGATTATCACTCCCTCTTCTTTCAACTCACCCTCCAG
>JANWYC010000037.1 GCA_025057245.1 Aquificaceae bacterium
AGCACGTGATGTTTTAATCCCACTGTGTGGGGTTGCGACGTAAGTAGATACTCGTAAGCAGGACCTCCATAAAGGGTTTTAATCCCACTGTGTGGGGTTGCGATATTTGTAAACACACTCTTTTTGGTTGTGGATTTTAGCGGTAGAACTATGCGACTAACTTTTTGATGAGTTTTAGGAAGAGCTCTAAACCTTTAATTCCTAATGTGATTCATATTATCCCCTCCTTGAGACATGTTTTCTTACGGTATGTATGTTATAAACCTCGTATTTACTACTCCAGAAGAATTTAAAACATTCTCAGCGACCTATAATATAACATAACTGTCATGCCACACGCTTTAGTTTGCTTTTTAAAGCGGTTCATGAACCTTTTCCTGCTTATTACGCTATTTAAAGGTCTTGGTTGGTCTTTTGACCCTGTATCTGTAAGCATACAATCTTACGCTCTAATAGACCATATGAAAAGGATTGAACAGCTTCCCCCAGTGATGGAAGGGGATAGGATAAGAGAATGGATTCTGGCGGATAGACTGCCAGAGGGTAAGCTCTACACCAAAAGTGGAGACTTCAGTCAGGAAGACATGGAAAGACTCGTGGAAAACATGAACCTTCAGGAGATTAAACCTCTTCATCCCTTAACCTACGGCTGGACTTTGAGAAGAACCAACATGCGCATGTATCCAAGTGCAGAGACCATTCACAAAGGCAATCCAAAGATAGACTACAACCAGTATACTTTGCTTGAACCTTTTACACCTCTTGCAATACTGCATACTTCAAAAGACGGGGAGTGGTTATACGTTCAATCACCTTTTATGAGAGGCTGGGTCAACAAAAGGGACGTTCACACAAGCACGATAGAACAACTTCTGAAGATTATGCAAATGCCTTTTCTGGTTGTAGCAAACAAAGGCGTCACCTTGAACGGTATATACTTCGGTCTTGGTTCAAAGGTGCGGTATTTGGAGAAAAAAGACGGAGAATACAAGGTCTTGCTCCCCGACGGAAGCCACATGTTGTTGGAGGCTAAAGAAGGGCTTGTGGAGGGTTATTTAAAGTTTGAGGAAGAGAGGGTTAAGTCTATTTTAGAGAGCCTTTTAGGGACGCCTTACGACTGGGGAGGGAAGGAAGGTAGGTGGGACTGCTCTTCTTTGGTTCAGAGCCTTTACGCAGTTTTTGGTGCGGAGCTCCCAAGAAACTCAGCCCAACAAGCTAAGATAGGAAAGGCTGTGGGAAATAGCTTCTCTTCTTACCAAGAGTTTAAAGACTTTCTTAGAGGTTTGCCACCCTTTAGAACGCTTCTGTTTATGAAAGGGCATGTGATGATATACGGGGGCATTGAAGGGGATGACGTGGTCATATACCACTCGGTCCATCGCATGACTAAAGAGGACGGGAGCAAGTGGCTTGTAGAGTCGGTAGCCAAGAACTACCTTGAAAGGGACGGACTGAGAAACCTTTATAAAGCTATAGTAAGCGTAAACCTGTTAGATTAAAGCTCAATAACCTGACCTTCCTCTGGTATGCTCCAGCTAAGATTAAGCTCGTTTTGTATAGCCTCTCCGAACAGTTTCATCTTTTCCTCCTCTCCGTGTACGAGAAAGACTTTTTGAGGCTTTCTTGCATAGGAGAGCCACTCTATCAAACCTTTTTGGTCTGCGTGAGAGGAAAAGCCGTTTATGGTAAAGACTTTCGCCTTTACGCTAATGTCATCACCAAAAATCCTAACGCTCTCCGCGCCTTCTATAATTCTCCTCCCTAAAGTGCCTTCTGGCTGGTAGCCTACAAAAATCAGTGCGCATTCCTCCCGCCACAGGTTGTATTTCAGATGGTGAAGAACCCTTCCGCCGTTTAACATGCCAGAACCTGCAATGATAATAGCTCCAGAGGTTATGGAGTTAATCGCCTTTGACTCTTCTGGCTCTTTCGTGTAGTGAAGGTTTGGAAGTTCAAAGGGATTTTTCTCCAGAAACACACGGTAGGTCTCTCTATCGTAGAATTCAGGGTGAGATGTAAAAAGCCTTGTTATGCTTATGGCTAAGGGGCTGTCAAGGAATATTTCACACTTTGGAAGTCTACCCTCTTCGTAGAACTCTCTCAAAACATACAGGATTTCTTGAGCTCTTTCAAGAGCGTAAGAAGGTATTACCACATTACCACCCCTTCCTACGGCGTATTGTATAGCTTGCAAGAGCTCTTCCTTTGACTGCTCAAAGCTTTTGTGGTTTCTGTCGCCGTATGTGCTCTCTACAAATACATAGTCTGCGGGAAGGGGTGTATCAGGGTCGCGGATGATGGGCTTGTTCTTGTTGCCTAAATCACCAGAAAAAACTACTCTTTTTTGCCTTTTGTCTTCAAAGACTTCAAGCTCTACGAAGGATGAACCCAGTATATGACCTGCGTCTTTGAGCCTTAGGCTTATACCCTTTGAAAGTCTGTATTCCTCACCGTAAGAAAGCCTCACTTTGAAAAGCTCCATAGCTTCAAGCACGTCATACTCCTCGTAGAGGGGTGGTTCTGGTAGCCTTCCCTTCCTCTGAAGTTTTTTAAGAGCGGTTTTGTAGTTTTCGTACATAACCTTGCTGGCGTCAAGAAGCATAAGCTTAGCCAGTTTTGCGGTTGGCTCTGTGCATATTACCTTTCCTCTAAAGCCTTCTTTTACCAAAAGGGGAATCCTTCCGCAGTGGTCTATGTGAGCGTGAGTCAGCACCAGATAGTTTATACTCCTTGGGTCAAAGGGAAAGGGTTGACGGTTTTTCTCTTCCAGCCTACCCTGAAACATACCGCAGTCTATTAAGAGGTTTACATCTCTGACCTGCACATAAAAACAGCTACCGGTGACAGTCTGTGCACCGCCGTAGGGAATAACTTTCATGCCATGGTATCTAAGTAGAGCTTGGCAACTTTCTGAGCTAAACCGTTCATCCTTCTTATGTATCTTGCCCTTTCCTGCACTGATATGACGCCTCTGGCGTCCAAAAGGTTAAAAGTATGGGAACACTTAAGAAGATGGTCGTAAGCCGGTAGAACAAGCCCCGCATCTAAAAGCCTTCTGGTTTCCTCCTCGTAAATCTCATAAAGTTTGAAAAGCTTCTCTGGGTCTGACTTTTCAAAGTTGTATATGCTCCACTGATATTCAGAGGGTTTGAAAACATCCCCGTATGTAAGCCAGTGGTTCCACTTTATGTCAAACACGCTGTCCACATCCTGAAGATACATGGCTATTCTCTCAAGCCCGTAGGTAATCTCCACGGATATCTCCTCAAGGTCAAGCCCCCCTGCCTGCTGAAAGTAGGTAAACTGGGTTATCTCCATGCCGTCCAACCACACCTCCCATCCCAGACCCCAAGCACCCAAGGTAGGCGACTCCCAGTCATCCTCCACAAACCTTATATCGTGCTCCTTGGGTTCTATGCCCAAAACTTTAAGGCTTTCAAGGTATATTTCCTGAGGGTTGTCTGGTGCCGGTTTGAGAATTACCTGAAACTGAAAGTAGTGCTGTAGCCTGTTGGGGTTTTCTCCGTATCGTCCATCCTTCGGTCTTCTGGAAGGTTCTACGTATGCTACGTTCCAAGGCTTTTTGCCAAGAACCTTGAGAAAGGTAGCCGGGTTCATAGTGCCCGCACCGGTTTCTATGTCGTAGGGTTGCCAGACCGCACACCCTCTCTCCGCCCAGAAGCTATGCAGTGTCATAATAATGTCCTGAAAATACATGGGAATATTTTACACCAAACGTGGTCTTGCGTAAGCTCAGTTAGCAGTCACTAGAAAACCACCATATCGTTGAGAGTATCCCTCAGCATGCTTGCTTTATGCCTCAGTTTAGAGCTGTGACAGTTCAACCGCATACTTGCTAAAGTCCTACCAAAAGAGCATAGGAAGCTCTCAACACCGCAGAAGCATTCACAGGGTGAAGGTGAAAAAACACTAAGCAACCTGTTAAGCACTGGTAAAGTGCTACGAAGAGTTTTAAAGATTTAAAAGACCTGTGCATAAAGTCTCAACATGCGTAAAACTTCAGGTATAATCCTTATTTCTATGAAGGACATAGGGCAGTACAACCATAAGGAGATAGAAAGCCAGTATTCAAAGATTGTAGTAGAAAAGGCTCTTTACTCTCTTCAGAAGGTGGATGCGGATAGTAAGTTTTCCGTAGTTATACCGCCACCTAATGTGACTGGTTCTTTGCACATGGGACACGCTCTTAACGCAACCCTTCAGGATGTAATATGCAGGTGGCAGAGGATGTTGGGTAAGGACGTGGTTTGGGTGCCAGGCTTTGACCATGCGGGCATAGCCACTCAGTATGTGGTGGATAAACAGCTACAAGAGAAGGGACAGAATAGGCTTGACATTGGGAGGGAAGAGTTTTTAAAAAAGGTGTGGGAGTGGGTGCCTGTGTCAAGGGGTGCTATAAGAGAGCAGTTTGAAAAACTCGGCGTAAGCGTAGACTGGAAAAGGGAAAGGTTTACCCTTGACGAAGGTTTTTCAAGAGCTGTCAGACATGCCTTCAGAAAGCTTTACGAAGAAGGTCTCATATACAGGGGTGAGTATATAGTAAGCTGGTGTCCAAAAGACTTAACCGCTCTCTCTGACCTTGAGGTAGAACACGAAGAGGAGGAGGGAAGGCTCTACTACATAAGGTATCCCCTTGAGGATGGCTCTGGTTACATAACCGTGGCTACTACAAGACCGGAGACTATGTTGGGAGACACCGCGGTAGCGGTTCATCCTGAGGACGAACGGTATAAGGGTTTTGTGGGTAAAAGGCTTAAGCTACCGTTGGTAGAGTGGAAAAGAAAGGCTATGGATGACTCAGAGGTTGAGCCTCTTATACCAGTTATAGCGGACGACAGGGTAAAGCCAGAGTTTGGCACTGGTGCGGTCAAGATTACGCCAGCTCATGACCCTCTGGACTTTGAAATAGGCAAAAGCCACTCTCTTCCCATGGTGCAGGTTATGGACCAGTTTGCCCGTATGAATGCAAACGCAGGGGAGTTTTCAGGTCTTGATAGATACGAAGCGAGGAAAAAGATAGTAAGCAGGCTTGAGGAGCTGGGTCTTCTTGAAAAGGTGGAAAACCACAGACACGCAGTAGGTAAGTGCTACCGTTGTAAAACGGTTCTTGAGCCTACGGTATCTACCCAATGGTTTCTTAAAGTCTCCGACCCGCGCATAAAGGAGACCGCCCTTAGGGTGGTTAGGGAAGGTCTCATAAGGTTCATACCCGAAAACTGGCAGAAAGTATACCTGCAGTGGGTAGAAAACTTAAAAGACTGGTGCATATCCCGTCAAATATGGTGGGGTCATAGGATACCCGTCTGGCACTGTCAGGATTGCGGACACCAAAATGTGTTCACCGATGAAGACTTTGACAGGGTCTATGACAAGCTCATATTCAACCTTATAGCGGACGGTAAGATAGGGGAGGAGTTTACTCCAGAGGAAGTGGCGGAGAAACTCAGTTCAGCCTGTTTTGTTCATCCTGAGATGTCTGTGCTTGAGTTTTACAAAAGGTTTGCCTTCAACAAATATCACTCTACGGAGGTAGATGCTAACTCCCTCAGGCTCTTCTTCACTCAAGATATAAACCCTATGGCAATACTTACGGAGAAAAAAGGTAGATACAAATACGACCCTAAAAAGAAGACTTACAGGTTTATCTTGAGGTGTAAAAGGTGCAACTCCGAAAACCTAAGACAAGAAGAGGATGTGTTGGACACTTGGTTTTCTTCCGCTCTTTGGCCCTTTGGCGTTTTTGGATGGCCAGAGAACACATCTGACTTAAAAGGGCTCTATCCTACAGACCTTTTGGTGACAGGTTTTGACATCATCTTTTTCTGGGTTGCAAGGATGGTCTTCATGGGCACTTTCTTCATGAAGGATGTGCCTTTTAGGGACGTTTACATACACGCTCTAATAAGGGACGAGAGGGGACAGAAGATGTCAAAGACTAAAGGAAACGTAATAGACCCTCTGGATATAATAGAAAAATACGGTGCGGACGCCCTTAGGTTTACATTAGCTATACTTACACAGCAAGGTAGAGACATAAGGCTCTCAGAGAAGCGCTTTGAAGGATACAAACATTTTGCTAACAAGCTGTGGAATGCGGGTAGGTTCATACTTATGAACCTGCAAGACGACCTGCTCCCTAACCTTCCCTACGCCGCCGCACCGAGAAAGGAAGACCTTTGGATAATAACGAGGCTAAACAAGACCGCCGAGAAGGTCAACAAGGCTCTTTCTGAATACGACTTTTCGCGCTCCGCAAGAGAGCTCTACGAGTTTGTGTGGAGTGAGTTTTGCGACTGGTATATAGAGTTTTCCAAGCTCAGACTCTACGCAAAGCCAGATGAAAGCCTTCCAGAAGAAGAGAAGAAGGCTATGGAAGCACTCATAAACGCAGAGAGGATAACGGTTCAAGCGACGCTTTTGAGTGTGTTTGAAAAGACTTTAAGACTGCTCCACCCTTTCATGCCCTTTATAACAGAAAAGCTCTGGCAGGAGTTGCCCGTTGCACACAAGGAAAGCATATCCTTTGCGGAGTATCCTCAGTTTAACGAGCAAGAGGTTTATGAGGAAGCGGAGGAGTCCGTAGAAAGAATAAAACAGGTAATATCCTCCATAAGAGCTCTGAGGAGCGACCTTAGGATAGAACCTTCAAAGAAAATAAAGCTGTTTTACAGAGCTAATGAATCTAAAAGCCTTGTGGAAGAGTTCAAACCGCACATTTTGAACCTTGCCAGACTGGAAAGCTTGGAATACACCCCCGAAGCACCACCACGCTGTGTAGCCGGCTTCTCTGGAGACTTTGAGTTTTTCCTGCCAGTGGAAGAGGGTATAAAAGTTAACGAACTTATAAGTTCTTACTCCAAAAGGCTTCAGGAAGTGGAAAAACAGCTCAAAAGCAACGAAGAAAAACTTAAAAACGAACACTTTCTAAAAAGGGCGCCGGAGGAAGAAGTGCAAAGGGTCAGAGAAGAGTGGCAGGTGCTGAGAGAAGAAAAGACAAAAGTCCAAACCTTGTTAGAAACTTTAAAAAGCCTTACTTGAGCTTTACCGCATGATACTTACGAGTTTTAGTTGTGTAGCATATTGCAAATACACTACCTTATTTCTACGTCCGAGATTACTAATTCCTGCCAAGGAGCGTTTAGCAACTCACTTAGTGAATTAGCACCTCTATACCTGCCTCTTATTTCCAAGAACTTTGTTGACCTAGTAGGCACGCCGTTTAAGTAAAAGTAAGAAGAGTAGCTTCTATCTGCGTTTAAATCCGTGCTAACAGATTCACTTAGTTGGTATCTGTATCCTCTGTCATCCACCGCCTCAAAGAACTCAATGCTGAAAGCCCTTCCAGAACGACCTAAGTTTTTCACTTCGTAGTAACAATCCACGTAGTTAGATGTTGCTCCCCTTCTCCTACAGCCTTTAATCCTGTATTCAAAATCCATATACTCAAACACATAGCTACCATCCACATCCCTTCTCATCCTCACGCCTGCCACAGTGGGAGTAGTCTGCGGGGCTGTTTGCGTTCTTTCTGGTGGTTTTTGAACACCCGTAGCCAATCCTGTATCAAGTCTCTTGGATAGGAGCTCATCTATAAACTTTGTTCTCTGGAAATCCACCTGAGTGCCAGTTAGAACCTCACCGGTTTCAGTATTTATAAGCTTTACGTTTAACCTTACGCCGTTAGGCATGACTGCGTAGCTTCCTGTAACGATAGCATCCGCACCCACCAGTCTGCCGAAGTTCTTTGCAGTCTCTTTATCTACCAAACCGCTCAAGTTGAATTTTTGTTCTTCTATGAGCTTAGAAATGTGTATTCTATCAACTACTTTAAAACCAATAGCTTGTTTTGCCATTCTTACTGAGAGCTCTTCAGCCATAAACCTACCGAACTCTGTTCTACCACCCTGTAAGTCCGTAAAGTCTACCACTGCAACCCTTTTAACCTTTGAACCCCCAGCAATTATGGTAAAGGTTATAGAGCTGGCTACTCTTTTGATTTCTTGCTCGTAAGATAAGGAGTAGGAAAAGAACAGCATTAAACACATCAGTATCCACACCGCTTACCCCCAGCTTATGTATAAATTATATCCCTATTTTTGTAAAGTCTATCTTCTATCCCACGGAGAAAACACACATCTACCAACATACACATAAAGGAGCAGTAATGCCATACCAAAAAGAGAAGAGTAGCTCCCATAATAGAGGGCTATATAAGAGCTCTTTTCAGAACCAAGAAGAGCTCCACTTTGACCACTTGCCAGAGAAGTTAAACCTTA
>JANWYC010000038.1 GCA_025057245.1 Aquificaceae bacterium
TAAAAAATCAAGTTAACTGCAGTTTACCCTTAGCAGTTAGAGCGGAGAGATTTTTTTAAACGGTTGGATATTAGACATGGCATGTTAGAAATGCTTTATAAAGCTCGGTATTCAAACATCTCAGAATCAGAGTTTCGTTTTAGGGAGGCTACATAAAGTCTCCGTGAGTCAACGTTTGTGGCTAATCAGACACTAAACGAAGCATGCTAAGAATAATTCTTCACTCGGTGCATGACTTACTATATTTGATTAGAATGGAAAGAAATCAAGGAACTTACAGAGGCTATGGCTTTCTGGTGGCTTCGTCCCTTCTTTTCACTGCGGTTCTCATAATTGGGCTTTTTCACTTGGATGAGCGGGGCGTGTTGTATTTTGCGGTTTTTGGTGGCACTCTTGCCCTTTTTAGCTTTTCCTTACTCTCCTACCTGTTGGAAGTGTATAGATACCTTAAGGAAGAGTATTTAAGAAAGAAAGGGTGGTTTTCCTTTCTGTTTGACTTTCTTGCTGACCTGCGTCTCGCCATATTCCTGATGATAGTGATAGGCATACTTTCCATGCTTGGCTCTACCTACGTTCAACAGGCTCAGCCTATAGAGTTTTATCTGGATAGGTTTGGTGCGGATTTAGGCTACTGGCTGTGGAGGTTGTGGATAACGGATGTGTTTCGTTCTTGGTATTACATAGCCTTTCTTGTCTTGCTTGCGGTGAACCTTATTGCTTGTTCTATTAAAAGGCTTCCTCGCGTGTGGGTGCAAACCTTTACAAAGAGCAGGTTTGAAAGGCTGGACGAAAACATGGAGAGACACCTAAAGCCCATATCCCTAAAGGTTAACACCTCTGAGGAAGGTCTGGCAAGATTTTTAAAGAGCATGGGCTTTCGCGTATACATGGACAGGGAGGTAGGAAGGAGCTACTTCTACGCAGAGAAAGGTAGATACGCCCGTTTAGGTGTTTACGTAGTTCACATAGGCTTGTTGGTTATTATGGCTGGAGCTCTGATTGATGCAATCTTTGGTATTAGAGGTTCTGTAGTAGTTCCAGAAGGTTCAAAAAGCGACGTTCTAAACTTTCAGGCAAGAAAGGAGTCCATAAAGCTACCTTTTCAGATAGAGCTGGAGGATTTTAGGATAGTTAGCTACGGTGAAGAGTTACAGAGGAAGGGCAAAAGCGGTGAAATACCTTTCAAAGAAGCGATAGCCAGCTTTGAGAGCGACATAAAAATAATCCAGAACGGTAAAGTAGTATCCAAGGGAACTACTGCGGTAAATTCTCCCTTTGACTTTGGAACTTACAGGATTTTTCAGGCTACCTACGGTCTTACAGGAGAGGCGGGAAGGGTAAAAATAGCCATGTTTGACAAAAGACTCATAAAAAATCCTCAAGAAGCCTTCGTAGGCGAGCTGGAGCTTAGAGCGGGAAAGGTTTCTGAGTTTGGAAACATGCTCCTATCCATAGACAGGTCCGCTTTAAACTTGGAAGACGAGCGTAAAGGCTTTGAGGGTGAGCTAAAGCCTGCTTTAATACTAAAAGTGCTTATGGATAACAAAGCTTACGATGTGCCAGTGGTTTACTCTCCAGAGTTAACCGTGCTTGCCCAATCTCAGCCTGAGTTGAAAGATTTTCCCTATGTCTTTTTCCTTCTTGACTTTGAGCCTCAGTTCTTCAGCGGGTTTCAAGTGTCCCGTCAACCCGGCACACCTCTCATATGGCTCGGTTCAATCCTCGTAGTGGGTGGTATGGTTCTTGCTTTCTACACGGTTCATCGTAAAGTTTGGGCAAGGCTGGAAGGAGACACTTTGAAAGTAGCCTTCTGGTCTCACAAGTTGAAAGAAGAGTTTAAAAAGAGCTTTCTAAGGTCTTTAGAGGCTTTAAAACATGAAAGTGCTTCTGATGGAAAATAACCTAATACTTTCGAGCAGGATAAGGTCTTCCCTTTTAGGGCATGAGGTTAAGACTGGCACGCAGTACGGTGGGGAGGAAGTGGTGCTTATAAACGTAGAACAGTTTCCAATAGAGACCATAAAGCTGTTAAAGGAAGCGGGCGCTAAGGTAATAGCATACTGTGGACACAAAAACACAAAGCTAATTCAAAGGGCAAGAGAGCTAGGTGCGGATATGGTAGTTCCCAACAGTCAGATAGTTCAAGCTGGAAATCTCCTATAGTAAATCCAGCTACGCTTGAGGGTCTCTTTTGAAGCCTTGCATTCTAACACTTCTTAACTTGAGCCTGACTCTATAGAATGCTTGTGAGTTAATAAATCAAGATAGCGTTATGAGTGTTCCTCACCGGTTAAGCGTAAAACTCTGCAGTTAGCGTTAACTGGTAGAAAAATAGTTTTTCGTGCGTAACGCTTTGCGGACAATCCACCACGATTAGACCAACTTTAGCAATTCTCTAAGCTGTTTTATCTCGTCCCTTAGCTTTGCTGCTTTTTCAAACTCCCATTTTCTGGCGCATTCCCACATTTCCTTCTCAAGCTTGTTTATCTTCTCTATAAGCTCTTCCTCCGAGCTTACTCCTTTAGGAAGTTTTAACGGCAACTTTACGTAGTCCAGCTCCTCTATGGCTAAGAGCTCTTTTACTGGCTTTACTATGCTCTTAGGCGTTATTCCATGCTCTCTGTTGTATTGTTCCTGTATCTGCCTTCTTCTATTGGTCTCCTCTATAGCCCTTCTCATGGATTCTGTTATCCTGTCTGCGTAGAGAATAGCCTTGCCGTTTAAGTTTCTTGCGGCGCGTCCTATGGTTTGTATAAGAGAAGTGTAGCTCCTCAAAAAACCTTCCTTGTCAGCCTCCAATATGGCAACTAAGGAAACCTCGGGAAGGTCAAGCCCTTCTCTAAGTAGGTTCACACCAACGATAACCTCTATTGAGCCTTCCCTTAGCTCCTTTACCACCTTTGCCCTTTCAATAGCATCCAAGTCTGAGTGCATGTATTTTGCCTTTATACCTCTCTCGTTTAAGTATTCGGACACTTCCTCTGCAAGCCTTTTGGTAGTAGTTAGCACCAGAGCTCTTTCTTTTCTCTTTTTCCTCTCCTGAATCTCTCTTATCAGGTCTTCCAGTTGGTTTCTGGTGGGTCTAACTTCCACTATGGGGTCAAGCAGTCCTGTGGGTCTGACTATTTGCTCTACTACGATGCCTTTACTTCTTTGGAGCTCCCACTCGCCGGGAGTTGCGGACATGTAGATAACTTTATTTATCTTCCGCAAGAACTCTTCAAACTTTAGGGGTCTGTTGTCAAGGGCGGAGGGAAGACGCCAGCCGTAGTTTACCAACTGCTCCTTTCTTGAGCGGTCTCCGTTATACATGGCTCTTATCTGTGGTATGGTCACGTGCGATTCGTCCACGATAAGCAAAAAGTCCTCAGGAAAGTAGTCTAAAAGGGTGTAGGATGGTTCTCCAGGCTTTCTGCGGTCAAAGTACCTTGAGTAGTTTTCTATGCCTTTGCAGTGTCCCAACTCCCTTATCATCTCCATGTCGTAAGTGGTCCTCTGATATAGCCTCTGAGCTTCTACGAGCTTACCTTGAGATTTGAACCACTCTACTCTTTCCTTTAAGTCTTTCTCTATCTCCTTTAACGCTTCCTCTATTGTCTCCCTTGGTGCTATGTAGTGGCTGGCGGGGAAGAGAACTACTTTTTTAAGCTCCTTAATCTTGTGCCTGTTTAGAGCGTCCATCAAGGTTATAGACTCCACCTCGTCGTCCCAAAACTCCACTCTCAAGAGCCTGTCTTCCATGTCCGATGGCACTACCTCAAGGGTGTTGCCTCTTACCGCAAAGGTTGCCCTTTTAATGGCGTAGTCGTTTCTCTCATATCCTATCTCCACCAGTTTTCTCGTGAGTCTACTCATGCTTAGTCTGTTACCAACCTCTAAGGAGACTCTCATGGAGTAGTAAGCTTCTGGTGAGCCAAGTCCGTATATACAGGAGACGGAGGCAACCACTATCACATCCCTTCTCTCTAACACAGAGACCGTAGCGGAGTGTCTGTATCGCTCAAGTATTTCGTTGATGCTGGCGTCCTTTTCTATGTAAAGGTCTTTTTCTGGTATGTAAGCCTCTGGCTGGTAGTAGTCGTAGTAAGATATGAAGTATTCCACTGCGTTGTCTGGGAAGAGTTCTTTAAGCTCCCTGTATAGCTGTGCTGCCAGTATTTTGTTGTGGGCTATTATTAGCGTAGGTTTGTTGTATTTCTCTATAAGGTTGGCTATGGTAAAGGTCTTGCCCGTGCCAGTAGCACCTAGCAAAACCTGTTCCTTTACTCCAGACTCAAGATTTTCTAAAAGCTCTCTTATAGCCTTAGGTTGGTCTCCAGCCGGCTTTAGAGGAGTTTTTAGGCTAAAACTTTGTAGTGCCTGCATGGTTTATTTCTAAAGCTTTATCCATTTTGCCTTTGACCTTTCCAACTGCACCTGCTTTAGAGCTTGCAAAAGGTCCACGTTTTGCTGGTAGAGACTGAGTGCCTTCTCAAGCTCCGCCTTTCCTTCCACCTTAAAGAGCCTGTCTTCTATGAGAGTTTTCAAGCTCTTGGCTACAGTCTCCCTACTAATACCAAAGTTATACTCTAAAAGGTAGGCAAGCTCTACTACGGTGTAGTTGGAGAGGAACACCTTACCCTTCTTTTTTTCCACTTCTCTAAAGTACCTTTCAAGCTTCTCCGCCTTCTCACCCTTGGTAAGGAAGTCTAAAAGCTCGCCAGTGTCTATGGCATCCATTCTTGTGGAACTCCCACACCGTCTCTAAGCTGACCGTTACCAAAGGCGATGAACTTTTGAATGGTAAGCTCCTCAAGAGCCATAGGTCCTCTTGCGTGTATTTTGTCCGTTGATATACCCATCTCCGCACCCAAGCCGAACTCGTTGCCGTCGGTAAACCTAGTAGAAGCGTTTACATAAACCGCAGCGGAGTCCACCTCCCTTATAAACCTCATAGCCTTGGAGTAGTTCTCCGTTACTATGGCATCTGAGTGCTTTGAACCGTATTTTTCTATAAACTCTATAGCCTCGTCCAAGCTATCTACAGTTTTTACCGCTAGTATGAGGTCTAAAAACTCCTCGTAATAGTCCTCCTCCGTAGCGGGCACAGCTTTTACGTGAGAGAGTTGGGGTGTTGACTTTATAACCTCAAGGCTTTCTGGGTCGCATCTAAGCTCCACGCCCGCCTTACCCAATATGTCTGCCATCTTGACCCAGAAGTTGTTTAAAAGGCTTCTGTGTATAATAAGGTTTTCCACTGAGTTGCACACAGAAGGTCTTTGCACCTTGGCGTTGTAAACGATGTGATAAGCCTTTTTAAGGTCAGCCTCCTCGTCAACGTATATGTTGCAAACACCCTTGTAGTGTTTTATCACGGGCACTCTTGCGTTCTCCGCCACCGCCCTTATAAGGCTTTCTCCACCTCTGGGTATGGCTACGTCCACCTTACCTTCCATCTTCAGTATTTCCCAAACTATCTCCCTTTCAGGTCTGTCTATAAACTGCACCGCATCCTCTGGAAAACCCGTTTCCCTACAAGCCTGATGGAGTATCTCTACCAGAGCTCTGTTGGAGTTTATAGCCTCCTTGCCACCCCTGAGAAGGATTGCGTTGGAAGACTTCATGCAAAGAGAAGCAGCTTCTATGGTCACGTTTGGTCTTGCCTCGTAAACTATAAACACCACCCCAAGAGGCACTCTCATCCTGCCCACCTGTAGTCCGTTGGGAAGGGACCACATACGAGTTATCTCACCCACAGGGTCTGGAAGGCTTGCCACGTCTCTAAGCACCTTTGCCATACCCTCTATGCGTTTATCGTTAAGAAGTAGCCTGTCTACCAAAGCGGAGGAAAGACCCTGAGACCTTGCGTATTCCACATCCTTTGCGTTCTCCTCTTTTATGTAGTCTTTTCTTTCGTGCAGTAACTCCGCCGCCATTAGAAGCGTTCTGTTTTTAACATCCGTGTTAAGGCTTACAAGCCTTCTAAGCGTAGCCTTTGCAAGCTCTACCTTATGCTCTGAGTAGCTTTTTATTTCCATCATTTGATATAGTATATATCATACAGACTAAGAAGCCCATGAAATATTTAGCCTTCTTTATATCTATAATATCAAGTTTTGCGGTTGCTCAGGAGAGAATGCCAA
This sequence comes from Aquificaceae bacterium, assembly GCA_025057245.1. Taxonomy (GTDB): domain Bacteria; phylum Aquificota; class Aquificia; order Aquificales; family Aquificaceae; genus Pampinifervens. The sequence continues at coordinate 6,123 of JANWYC010000038.1, forward strand.
AAGACCCTTGCGGGAGTCTGGAAGAATTTGTCACCAAGCGCATATTAGACATGTGCTACAAAGAATACTTTGACGCCATAGTGGATACAAAAAGAAGAGTGCACAAGTTAGAAAAAGATGTAGAAGAGCTCGGCAAGAAGTCAAGAGACACAGAAGATATGTTGAAAAGACTTGAGAAGAGAGCGGAAGACCAAGAAAAAAAGCTTGAAGGTCTTGAAAGCATCAGCGAAGACTTGCGTAAGATGGTAGAAGAGTTAAAACTTCAAGGGATTACTCTGGAAGAGGTAGGTAGGTTATACTTTGCCTTTAACAAATTTAAATGAACACCTGCAGAAGAGAAAAAATTGAAAGACACGGCGGAGAAAATAAAAGAAGGATACAAAGAGGTAATAGTGGTAGGCTTTGCGGATAGGAGAGGAGGAAGCAGGTATAACTTTAACCTTTCCATGTGGAGAGCTCAGATGACAGCCAGCCATCTTGTAAGGCACGGTGTGGATGCAAACAGGATAAGGATTGTTGCCTACGGTAAGGAGTTGGTGGACCTTATAGGCTCTCAGCCTAACCAGCAAAGAGTAGCGGTAGTTTACCGCATTAAGTAGTTTCTTATCCTCCTTACGCCTTCTAGAAGGTTGCCATCTCTGGCAAAGGAAAGTCTTATGTATCTCTCTGTTTTGTTCTTTCCAAAGTCCACTCCGGGCGTCACCGCTACTTTAGCATCCCTCAATAGAGCCATGGAAAGCTCATAGCTATCAACCCCATACTGGCTTACGTCCACCCACACGTAGAAAGCTCCCTCTGGCTTTTTGTCAATCCTGCCTATGCCTTTAAGTTCCTCAAGGAGCATATCCCTTCTCTTCCTGTAGGTTTCCTTTACCTTTGAAAGGTATTGGTAGTCAAAAGCCTGAAGGGCGGAGTACTGACTTAGTGTGGGTGCGGATATGTATAGGTTCTGCAAGACAAGCTCTGCCTTTCTGACCCACTCCTCATTGGGCAGTATAACCCATCCCAGCCTAAAGCCCGGCATACAAAAACTCTTGGAAAACCCGTTTATGACTATAGCTTTATGGCTAAACTCTAAGGCGGTTCTCTCCTCACGGTCGTATGTTAAACCCTGATATATCTCGTCGCACACAAAGTATATGTTTCTCTCCTCACAAAACTGGGCTAAAGCCTTTAGGTTTTCGTCATCATACACCGCACCAGTGGGATTGGCGGGAGTGGATATGTGTAAGGCTTGGTAGTCTTTTAGCTCCAGAAGGTGTTGAGGCTTTATCTGATATCCCGTGCTGGCATCCGTGTTAACAACCACGGGCTCCGCACCGAGTATGTATGCAAAGTTCTTGTAGCAAGGATAGGTAGGGTCTGACAAAACTATCCTGTTTCCAAAATCAAGCAAAATGGCATAAACAACGAGGAATGCGGAGGAAGTTCCGCTGGTTATCACAACCCTTGAAGGAGAGACCTCCACACCAAAACGGTCGTAGTAATGCTTTGCTATCCTTTCTCTAAGCTCCCAAATGCCAAGGCTTGGAGTGTAATAAAACAGTCTGTCCTTGACCGCCTCTTCCAGAGCATGAATAACCCCTGGTGGAGGCTCTAAGTCTGGCTCTCCTATTTCCATATGGACTACATCCTGTTTCTCTTTGGCTTCTTTGAGGATGTCCATAACGAGGAATGGCGTTACGCTCTCAAATCTTTTCATCCCTTAGGTTTTCCAGCACAAACTTAGCTATTCCCACACCCCCAGCCTCTGCCAACTTTTTACTTATCTTCTCCAAAAAGGTGTCGTAGTAGAGCTTTGTATCAAAAGACTTACCTTCAAGCATGGGTCTAAAGGCTTCTTTCAAAAACTCTTTTAGCAGGATAGCTTCAAACTCCACCGCAACAGTTTTCTTATCCTTTTTTAAAAGTTCGTAGTGCGTCATACTCGGCGTGGAGTAGAAAATTTTGTTTTCCATAGCCTGCCCCCGTCAATAAGTATAAAACATAATTCTTTTTAGTGCGGTTTCAACATTTGGGGATGTGTTATAGCAGGCGGTTCTCTGTATGT
>JANWYC010000039.1 GCA_025057245.1 Aquificaceae bacterium
CTGGGCTGTCATCTGTATCAAGAGGGTGCTTACTTTGCGGTGTGGGCACCCCATGCGGAGCAGGTTTTCGTCTTTGGAGACTTTAACGGCTGGAACAAGCACTCTCTGCCTTTGAAGAAGAGGGAGGATGGGTCAGGTATATGGGAAGGCTTTGTGGAAGGCGTAAAGAAAGGTCAAAAATACAAGTATCATCTCTACACCCACTGGGGCTATTGGACGGACAGGGCTGACCCCTTTGGCTTTATGCAAGAGACACCGCCGGGAACTGCCTCGGTGGTCTGGGACCTTGAATACAGCTGGGGCGACGAGGAGTGGCTTAGGAATAGAAAAAACCTGAACCACCACAGAGCTCCCATAAGCATATACGAGGTTCACTTAGGCTCTTGGAGGAGAGTGCCAGAAGAGGGGAACAGACCTTTAAGCTACAGAGAGCTTGCACCTTTGCTGGCTGAGTATGTAAAAGAGATGGGTTTTACTCATGTGGAGTTTTTACCGGTTATGGAACACCCCTTTTACGCCTCTTGGGGGTATCAGATTACTGGCTACTTTGCGCCTACGTCTCGCTACGGAACACCTCAAGACTTTATGTTCCTCGTGGACTACATGCACAGGGAAGGCATAGGTGTTATCCTCGATTGGGTGCCTTCTCACTTTCCCACCGACGGGCATGGGCTTGCCTACTTTGACGGCACGCACCTTTACGAGTACGGAGACTGGAGGAAAGGGTGGCATCCCGACTGGAGAAGCTACATCTTTGATTACGGAAAGGGTGAGGTTAGGTCTTTTCTTTTAAGCTCCGCTCACTTCTGGCTTGAGAAATACCATGCGGACGGCTTGAGAGTGGATGCGGTAGCAAGCATGCTCTACCTTGACTACTCAAGGCACGAATGGCTACCAAACATCTACGGGGGTAAAGAGAACCTCGAAGCCATAGACTTTCTTAAGACTTTTAATCAGTCTGTGTATAGAGACTTTGAAGGCATTCAAACCGTGGCTGAGGAGTCAACAGCCTTTCCCATGGTAAGCAGACCCGTATACCTTGGAGGTCTTGGCTTTGGCTTTAAGTGGAACATGGGTTGGATGAACGACACCCTTTTCTACATGTCCAAAGACCCCGTATACAGAAAGTATCACCATCACCAGCTCACCTTTAGCATATGGTATGCCTTCTACGAAAACTTTATCCTTCCCCTTTCTCACGACGAGGTGGTTCACTGTAAAGGTTCTCTCATAGAGAAGATGCCCGGAGACTACTGGCAGAAGTTTGCCAACCTTAGAGCTCTTTTTGCCTACATGTGGACCCATCCCGGTAAAAAACTGCTTTTTATGGGTGGTGAGTTTGCCCAGTGGAGGGAATGGAATCATGACCAAAGCCTTGACTGGCATCTTCTCGAGTATCCCATGCATCAAGGTCTTCAGAGGTTAGTCAAGGACCTAAACAAACTTTACAGAGAGGAAAAGGCTCTGCACGAGCTTGACTGCGAGCCAGAAGGTTTTGAGTGGGTGGACTTTGGAGACTGGGAGAAGAGTATAATAAGCTATCTTAGAAAGTCTTCTGATGGAGACCACATACTGGTGGTATGTAACTTTACGCCAGTTCCGAGATTTGAATACAGAACAGGCGTTCCCTTCAGTGGTCTATGGGAGGAGCTTTTAAACACGGATTCGCAGATTTACGGCGGTAGTAACTTGGGAAACCTTGGAGGAGTTAAAGCGGAGAAAGTACCTTTTCACAACAGACCCTTTTCCTTATCTCTCACCCTTCCACCATTAGGAGTGCTCGTTTTAAAGCATTGCCGTAGAGAGAAGCAAGGTTTAAAAGTTAGAAGCCGAAGGTCATAGGAATGTCCATGTTAACATCCTTTACTTCCTTTATCTCGGGAAACCTGTTTTTTAGAGCTCTTTCTATGCCCGCCTTTAGCGTCAAAACAGACATACCACAGCCTGAGCAAGCACCTATCATTCTGACCAAAACTGTGCCGTCCTCTTTTATGTCCACCAGCTCCACATCACCGCCGTCAAACCTAAGCGCTGGTCTTATCTCATCAAGCACCGTTTCTACCTCTTCCCATGTAGGCATTGCCATCTTACTTTCCTCCTTTAAGTTTGCTTAGATTTTATAGTGTAGACCTATGAGCGGTGGTATCAATGAGAAAAATCAATATGTTGTGATTGGTAAAGTGCTGGATACTTACCACTTAAAGGGAGAGTTAAAGGTAGAAGCCTATCTGGGTTTGGAGCATTGGCAGGGTTTGGAGGAGGTTTTCCTAAAGAGAAAGGGTGGCGATTACGTGCCTTTCAAGGTGGTCTCTTTAAAACCTCACGGTAAAGGTCAGTTAATCTTGCGTTTTGAAGGATGTGATAGCGTATCCAAGGCGGAGGAGTACAAAGGTGCCAAAATATTCTTGCCTAAGGAGCGACTCCCGAAGAGGAGGAGAGGAGAATACTACTACTTTGAACTTGAAGGCTTGGAAGTGTTCACGGAAGGTGGCAAGAGCTTGGGAAGGGTAACGGGCGTCGTGGAGCAAAAGCCTTACGACCTTCTTGAGGTGGAAAGTGGAAGGCTATACATACCTTTCGTTAAAACTTTGGTAAAGAGGGTAGACCTCAAAGGTGGAAAAGTCATAGTAAAGGAAGAGCTCTCTGAGATTTAATGTCTTTTAAGCCAAGTTATGGGACCGAAGTGCAATTCCATGCTTGCCTGAACTATAGTCTCCGAAAGGGACGGATGGGAAAAGAGGGAATGGGAGAGAAAATCTACACCTAAGCCTGCTCTCATAAGATGCAGAACTTGATGTAAAAGCTCACCAGCCTCTGGACCGAGTATATGACAGCCTAACAGCTTTCCTTCTCCGTCCACCACGAACCTGACAAAACCTTCGTTATCTCCGTCGTCCATAGCCTTTGGGTTTGCGACGAAAGAAGCCACACCCACCCTTACATCGTAACCCTCCTCCTCCGCTTGCTCCTCAGTCAGCCCGGCGCTGGCTACTTCGTAAGCGGAGTATATGATTTTTGGCATAAGACTTTCCTCTCTTTTTAGGCTTTCCTCACCCAACATGTGGCTTATGGCTACTTTTGCTTCATACATAGACTTATGTGCAAGCATTAGAGGAGAGGTAATATCCCCACAGGCGTATATGTTGGGAAGGCTCGTCTGGCAGAACTGGTTTACCTTTACAAAGCCTTTCTGGTCTTTCTCCACGCCCACACTCTCTAAGCCCACACTTTCTGTGTTAGGTTTTCTGCCAACACCGAGAAGTATAAAGTCTGCGAAGACTTCAGAACCGTCAGAAAGTGTAGCCCTTACACGACCGTTTTCTGGAAGCCAGTCCTTTATCGTGGTCTTGAGCTTTACATCAACCCCCAGTTTTTTTAACTTTCTGGCAAGGTAGCGGGAGGATTCCTCGGGTATATCTGGAGAGGGTAAGAGCCTGTCTTTAATCTCAAGGAGAACCACATCAGAACCATACATGCGAAAAATGTATGCAAATTCCACGCCCACTGCACCCCCACCCACTATAAGCACCTTTTTGGGAAAACTCTCTATGTTCCATATCTGGTCTGTATCGTAAACAAACCTTCCATCGGGCACGAGGTTTCCAAGGGATGAAGTGGAAGAGCCAGTAGCTAAAAGAATGTATTTTGCCTTCAGTTCCATGCCAGAAGGCTCTATTACCACGGTGTTAGCATCCTTAAGAACGCCCTTGCCATAGAATATGGGTATTCTAAGATGCTCCGCAAACCTTTTAAAGTTTTCCCTTATGGTCCTCACCACCCCATCCCTTCCCTCTTTAAGGCTTTTCAGGCTAAAGTCGTAGCCTTTGAGGATGATACCGTAGTCTTGGAGTTTTTTAAACTTTTCTATAAGGTAAGCCCCACGCCTCATGTATTTTGAGGGGATACAGCCCCTGTTAAGACAGTTGCCACCCACCATCTCCGGGCTCAGTTCCACCAACGATACCTTTAGACCACGTCTGTGAGCATAAAGAGCGCCTTCATAGCCTCCACTGCCGGCGCCGAGTATTATCAGGTCATACATCCCTCTTTCTCCTCCTTTCTTTATAAACTTCCTGCCTACACTGGCGTATTATGGTGCGATACTTGTAATAGACAGACGGGATTTTTATGGGTAGCCCATAATACTTTTCAAGAAGAAGCATAATGTCTTCAGTGGTGGTATATGGGTGGTTTCTTATTATACCCTTTATATACTTCACTATACGGGTTTCCTTCATTAGGTTTAAGATGTTTTAAAAGGTGGGGCAGAGCCCCAGAGCGTTATTTAATAAAGTCTCTAAGTGCTTCGTAGGCTTTCATAGCCTTCTCAAACCTCTCGTTTATCACATCCCAGTTTAGGTTCTGAAGGAAGGCGTCTATGTATGGAGGTCTTTTGTTCTTCTGGTCAACGTAGTAGGCGTGCTCGTAAGTGTCAAGAATTATTAATGGGATTAAACCAGTGTAGTTGTATAAATTATGAGCGTCCAAGCCGTTTATTACAAGCCTTCCAGAGAATACGTCCAGACCGAGAATAGCCCATCCCCTAAAGGCTATACCAGTAGCCTTAAGCTCCTGCATACAGGCATCCCATGAACCAAAATCCTCTTCCACTTTGTTTTTCAGAGCCTCAGACGGTGCTCCCTTTGCGCCTAAATGACCGAAGTAGAGCTCGTGAAGAACAACACCCATGTAGTTGAAGGTGTCTTCCACTTTTAGCTCTCTGAACTCGGAGTAATTTTGGTTTGCCTTGCTCCTGTCGGAAAAGTTCATGTCTGCGAGCTTTTCCTGAATCTCGTTATATTTGGTTACATAGCCCTTGTAGTGAGCTTCGAAGTGTGGCTCTATCTGCTCGTTGGATACACCGTTTAGGTTAGAGGGCTTTAGATGGTCTCTTGGTTGTAGCTTTACAACAGGCATGACTTACCTCCTTGCGGTTTTTCTTAGATTATAAGTGGTTTAGCCCACGCTTCAATATGAGAAATATCAATAACCATGTCTATGCTGGTGCATATGTCTACCCATACCCTTTCTCACTGGTGCTTGCACTTTAATCTCGCCAGACTTTTCAAACTTAAGCACTATTTCCACAGTATCGCCTTCTTTGAGAGGTTTTTTCAGATTTATAAGCATAATGTGAAGCCCACCAGGTCTTAGCTCTGCTTTCCCTCTAGGTGGCACGTCTATGGCTTTGACCCTTCTCATCTTGCCTTCCACCGTCTCGTGGAGTTCTGTTATCTCGGATGCGTCGTTTCTTGCATCCACCAGTTTGTCTGGTTGGTCTCCTTTGTTCTCAATGACCATGTAGCCTGCGGACATTTTTGAAGTTGGTGGAACCTCCCTTACCCATGCGTCTTTAACCTCTATCTTGGGCTGTGCCAAAACCAAGCCCGTTAGCATAAGGCTACCTATGAGCACCTTTCTCATGCTTTACCTCCTGTGATGATTTTAAAGATGATTTTAGCAAAATTTAAAGCTTACTGCAAGAGCCAGCCCGGCGGGAGTCGAACCCGCAACCTTGGGATCCGTAGTCCCACGCTCTGTCCAGTTGAGCTACGGGCCGTAGTATACTATCATAGGAAAATTCCTTAAGTTTTGCAACACTAACAAAGCCCCACCTTAGCCTAGGTATCTCCTAAGACTTGAGTAAGCTTTGTTTACAGAAGTTTTAACAAGCTCCCTTGCCTGCTTTCTGTCGCAAAGACCAAGACGCTCCTTTACCACCGTATCCGTCTCTAAAAACAGCCTTTCCATTATAACTATGTTGTACGGCTCGCCAAGGTTTTCTATTATTTTCTCTATGTCCGTGTATTTGTTCACAAGACTTTCAAAACTTGCGTGAAGACCTCTATAAGGAGCTCTATCAAGCTTTACTAAAAAGCTTGCCTTACCCTTACTGGCTGAAAGCTTAAGCTCGTCTACAAGGTCTAACACATCTTCTAAAAACCAGACCTTGTAAAGAAAAAGGTTCACCCTCTCCGTAAGTAAGTATCCCTTCTCTTTCATCACAACACCTCTATGCCATATTGTTTTATTTTTCTGTAAAGATTGGAAAGGTCTATACCTATAACCTCTGCGGTTTTTTTAAGGTCGTAGTTGTTTTCTCTGAGCCTTCTCTCTATAAATACCCTTTCAAAGTTATGCTTTGCCTTTCTCAGGTCCTTTTCAGACATCAGCGAAAGGAATTCCTCGGGCTCGTGATTGAAGCCAAGAAGATATCTCAGGTCTCTTTCAGTTATGTGAGTTCCCTCGTGAAGTATGGCAAGCCTCTCCATTAGGTTCTTTAGCTCCCTCACATTGCCTTTCCACTGATAGGTAAGAAGTAGCTTTTTAGCCTCTTCGCTCATATACTTTTGTGGCTTGTGGTGTTTTCTCAGGTAAAGGCTAAGAAAGTGCTCCGCAAGTAGCAGTATGTCTTCACCCCTTTCACGTAGAGGTGGTAAACGAATAACAAAGGTGGATATGCGATGATAAAGGTCTTCTCTGAATTTACCGTTTTGCACCTCTTGTTCCAGCTCTTTGTTGGAAGCGCACACAAGCCTGAAGTCTGACCTTATGGACTGAATGCCTCCAAGTCTGGTAAACTCTCTGGTCTCGAGAACTCTAAGGAGTTTTGCTTGAGCTCTCGGGCTTAGTTCAGAGACCTCATCAAGGAACAAGGTTCCACCGTGGGCTATTTCCAGTTTTCCCAGCTTTCTCTGACTTGCGGAGGTAAAAGCGCCCTTTTCGTAGCCAAAGAGTTCAGCCTCTACCAGTTCATCAGGTAAACCTGCACAGTTTATGTCTACAAAAGGTCCTTCGGATACTTCAGAAAGTTTGTGTATACTCCTTGCTACCAGTTCCTTACCCGTTCCGCTCTCCCCCAGTATAAGAACATTTACCCCTGTTTTAGCTACCTTTTGAACCAACCCCCTTACCTGAAGCATTACCTTAGAGTTACCCAGTATTTGCTCTCCTTCCTCTTCCCTCCTTAACCTAATTACGTCTTTTAGAGACCTCTCTACTGTAGTTAAAAGCCTGTCCATAGAAAAGGGCTTTTCTAAAAAGTCGTAAGCACCCTCCTTTATAGCCCTTACCGCATGCTCTGACTTTCCGTGCCCAGTTATAACCACAATGGCACTGCCGGGGAGTTTTTCTTTGAGGTAAGCTATGTAATCTAGCCCATTACCGTCAGGAAGCCACAGGTCTAAAAGGACGCAGTGAAAGTGTTCCCTCTCCACCCTTTCTTTCATTACCTTAATGTTCTCAGCTGTAGCTACTCTGTATCCTTCCTCTTGAAGGATGCTTTTTAGAGTCTCCCTTATAGGCTTTTCGTCATCTACCACCAGAACTCGAGCTTCCATTCCTAACTTAAGAACTATTATAAGCGCTCTACCATGTCTGTGAAGATGTATGTTCTTAAGCCACCTCTTACTTCACCAGCTGGTATGTTCTCCGCTTTTAGCATAGACCTTAATGCTTCTCTCTTTTCCTCCCCTTTGAGAAAAAAGACCACTAAACAAGAAAGATTAAGGTATTCTTTGCTTAGAGACAGCCTCAAGAGACCATCAGGAGACCTGCTGATGCAAACCTTCTGGCTTACCTTTTTGCACTCCACATTTGGAAAGAGGGAAGCGGTATGTCCGTCCGCACCCACACCAAGCAGGGCTATGTGAAGTCTTTCTGGAAGCTGTAGGCTGTAGTCCATAGCGCATTCCTCAGGAGTCATCTCAGTCTTGAAAAAGCTGAGTTTTGCTCTATCTCCCAAGGCGGATCTAACCACGTTGTAGTTAGAGAGCTCTGAAGACAGTGGCACATACCTTTCATCGCTGAGGTAAAACCTCAATCTTTCCCAAGGTAGTTTTTCCTTTGATAGAAGCCGGTATAGCTCTATAGGCGTTCTGCCCCCCGCAAGGGCTACGTGACATACTCTTTCTTTTTTGAGAAAAAGTATTATGAGCCTTTTTAAAAACCTTGTAAGAGCTCTGTCCGTTTTATCCTCCAAAAAAGAAAACAGCTTCACTGGACTTTTCATCATTTATTTTTAAATATAACCTCACACACGCACGGTGAGAAATGAAGTTCACCAAGTCCTCAGCAAAGAAACTTTTTAGACGGTTGGATGTTAGACATGGCATGTTAGAAATGCTTTA
>JANWYC010000003.1 GCA_025057245.1 Aquificaceae bacterium
AAGAGAGGTGGTATTTTTGTGCTTGAGCATAGTAGTAAGATAGATTTTGGTGCGGATGATAAGAGAATTTACGGAGATACCGTTTTGTCTTTCTGGAGGAAGGATTGATGGGTCTTTCCGTTCTTATACGCACCAAGAACGAGGAGGACAACATAGAAAGGGTGATAAGCAGTGTAAAAGACATAGCGGATGAGGTGGTAGTGGTAGACTCTGGCTCAACGGACAGGACTGTAGACATAGCTCGTTCTCTGGGTGCAAAGGTATACTACAAAGAGTGGCAAGGTTATCCTCAACAGCTTAACTACGGCATAGGGCTATGCTCTCAAGACTGGGTTCTTATCTTGGATGCGGACGAGGAGGTTTCAGAGGAGCTCTCAAGAAGCATAAAAAGAGCCCTTGAAAAACCAGAGTTTGATGTTTACAGGCTATGCAGGCGCACTTACTATTTAGGTAAGTTTTTAAAACACGCATGGTATCCCGAGTGGAGGGTCAGGCTTTTTAAGAAGGGTAGCGTTGTTTTTGAAGGAGAGCTCCATGAAAAGCCTGTTTACAAGACTAAAGTAGGAAGTTTAAAGGGCGACCTTTACCATTATTCTTACAGAAATCTACAAGACCAATACGTAAAGACCGTTAATTACGCTTACAAGATGGCACAGATTATGCACAAATCGGGCAAGAGATTTAGGGTTTATAACCTGTTTTTTAATCCTTTGTGGCATTTCTTTAAAGTTTACTTCCTTCAGCTTGGCTTCTTGGATGGCTTTAGGGGTTTTCTGGTAGCCTCTTCCACTTTCATATATACCTTTCTTAAATACAAGTTTCTATACGAAGTTGAAAGGTTGGAAAAGGGTCAAAGGTTATGGTAAGTGTAATAGTTGCAGTATACAACGGAGAGAAGTTTATAAAAGAGACAGTAGAAAGGGCGTTGGAGCAGACTTACAAACCTGAAGAGGTTATAGTTATTGACGATGCATCCACGGACGGAACTCAGGAAGTTATCCAAAAAAACTTCCACGATAGAGTTTACTACTACAGAAACACAAAAAACATGGAGCGATGCTACTCAAGAAATAGAGGCTATGCCCTTTCTAAGGGTGAGTTTGTGTTCTTCCTTGACCACGATGACCTCTGGGAGGTGAACCACTTGGAAAGAACTTTAAACCAGTGGGGACAGGCTCACATGCTGTATAGTTTTCCAAGAAAGCTAATAGACCAAGAAGGCAGGCTTATAAAAAGGTCTGGTAAAGAGCTCCCAGAGGACCCTTACAGGGTTGTTTTCTCAGGCATGGTAGGGTATCCTTCCGCAACCGCTTTTAGAAGAGGATACTTTTTAGAGTATGTGGACAAATACCTCGTAAGAGAAGACTGGGAGGTTTTCCTAAGGGCGAGCCTTTTGGGGTATAACATAAAGATAACGGATACTGACACGGTTATGATTAGAGAGCATTCTGGAAGAACCAGCAAAAGCAGGAGATTATACGAGGGAACGATAAGAGTTTACGAAGACTATGTGAGTAAAATTCCCGAAGCTTATCTTCCTTACTTTCTTTTTCATGTTGGGGATGTCTGTATGAGGTTCGGTGAACTAAAAAAGGGTTGGTCTATGGTTTTGAAGGCTATAAGGCAGGAGCCGGAGCTCCTGACTTCTGGTAGAAACCTTTTAAGCATTATAAAAAGAGGCTTTAGGTTCTGGAGGAGTAATGTATAGCCTTCGCATGCGAGCGGAGAAGGGGGGCGAACACGTCTCTGGCGCAGAGAGGCTGGTTAAAGGGGAGGATATAAAAAAGGTTCTCACCGCTTTGGCAAAAAGACCTAAAGATTACGACAAGATGGTTATTACCGTAGAAAAGGTTCAGAGCGTGGAAGTCATACCCAAGGCTTTGAGCGTATTTAGCTACGACTTTGAAAGTGTTAGCCTTTCTCATGGCTTTGCGGTGGAAAAGTTAAAACAGGCAGGAATAGAAGAATCTGTGGCTTTAAAGGCGGTTGAGCTACTGAAAAAAGGTTCGAACCCAAAAGGAGGAAACATGAGAGGTGCGGTGTTAATGGATATGGAAAGTGGCGAGCGTTTAGAACCAGACAAAGAGAGAGGTATAAGAACCGTAAGAGTTGATTGGAAAAACAGAGAGTCTGTTAGAAGACTTTTGAAAGAAAGGGGTATAAGGAAGCAATATCTTGAGAGATTTCTCGATGCGTTGGTTCTTGCCACTAAAAACGTTCACTGTGGAGTTATTGCGGAGCTCTGCTGGAGTGACGACCCAGATTACACAACCGGTTATGTGGCGGGCAGGGACATAGGCTATGTAAGGATAAAGCCCATGAAAGAATACGGAGTTCCCATAGGAGGTAGGGTTTACTTTATACAGAAAGAGCGGAGGGATGAGATTATAGAATGCCTTGAGAAAAAGGCAATGATAGTGGAGGTTTTATAAGGTTATTCAAAAGTTCTAATATAATTAGCTTTAAAAGGTATATAAAAAACTTGAATAGTCAAAAATGGCTTCTTTAAGATAAAATATGCAACACAATCTTAACGGGAGGTAAAACATGAAGAAGACTGTTTTAATCTCTGCTCTACTTGGTTTAAGCGCCCTTTCCTTCGCCACCAACGGTGACAACCTTATAGGTGTCTCCCCTGCGTCAAGAGGTATGGGTGGTATAGGCGTGGGTATGCCAGTAGGTGCAACGGACTCTGTCTTTAGAAACCCTGCTTGGATGAGCTACTACAAGGGCTTTAACATGAGCTTTGGTGGAATAGTGTTCCTGCCAGAAGTCAAAGCAAGACAGAGGGTATTTGTTGATACAGACGATGCCAACAGTAATCCTAACACTGTAGTGCTTTTTGACAGCAATAAGCAAACAAGCCAGTCAAAGCTCTTTGTAGTTCCTGAAGTTGGAATAGTTCATAGCATTAGCGATAAACTCTCATTGGGATTAGGTGCTTTTGGCGTATCTGGTATGGGTGTGGATTACAGGAACAAGCTTACAAACAACCAACCTTCTTTAAATAACATGCACACCAACTTTCAGTTTATGAGGGTAATACCAACGCTCTCTTACAAAGTCAACGAGGCTATCTCCGTCGCTGGAGCTGTTCACTTAGCCTACGGCTCTCTGGATATGGGAGCTATCATGTGTATAAATCAAGATAATGACGGCGTTCCCGGTCATCCAAACTGCTGGAATGCTGGTGGTGGTCAGTCTCAGACATACGGGATTGGCTTTCAAGTTGGTGTAGCCTATAACATGGGAGACTTTGTGTATGCGGGTGCAACCTACCAGAGTCCAGTGGCTATGACCTATAAGAGGGTGTTTGACAGCAATGGAAACAACATTTTTGAAGACCTAAAGCTAACACAACCTCAAGAGCTTGCTTTTGGCGTAGGTGTAAAGCCTGTAAAAAACTTTAAGTTAGGTGTTGACCTGAGGTGGATAAACTGGAGTGGTGCGAAGGGTTACAAGGAGTTTCAGTGGGATGACCAGTGGGTGTTTGCCTTGGGTGGTGAGCTAAAACCCGTGGATAAGCTTGCTCTCAGAGCGGGTTATAACTACGGAAAATCTCCTATAAAAGGTGGTGCGAAAAGCGTATCTAATCAAAACAGAATACCAGACCTCTCCGCACGCTTCAGGGACTTTAACATAGCCTGGTTTAACCTTATTGGCTTTCCTGCCATTACAGAGCAACACGTAACTTTGGGTCTTGGGTATGAGTTTACTAAGAACTTTGGCGTAGACTTTGCCTACAAAAGGGCATTTAACAAGAAGGTTAGAGCTACGGACAACGCAGGGATGGGCATGTTTGTAGAGGCTGAGAACGCTCAGAGTGCATACTCCATAGGTCTGAACTGGAAGTTTTAAAAAGTCACGGGGAGGTCTTTCCCTCCCCTTTTGAAAGTTTGATTAGGGTCATACAAAAGCAGTTTGCTTTCTGATAAAATCCTCACAAAGTCTTTTAAGGAGGTGTTTTATGGAGTTCAGGCATATTTTTGTTTGCGTCAACCAGAGGCCACCGGGTCATCCAATGGGTTCATGCACTGAAAAAGGTGGAAGAGACATATACACACGATTTATGGAAAAGCTCCAAATAGACCCAGAGCTCTTTATGACTACTGCGGTAACTCCCACGGGCTGTCTTGGTCCTTGCGGGCTTGGTCCTACCATAGTGGTATACCCAGACGGAGTGTGGTACGGCAACCTGAGACCCTCTGACGTGGACGAGATAGTTCAGAGCCATCTTAAAGAAGGAAAGCCCGTTGAAAGGCTTGTGGTCTCAAAAGGAAAGCCACCGGGTATGCTTTAAAACAGAGGGGGCTTAAGTGGCCCCTGGAACGCCTTCCTCTTCAAATTCTATTTCCATCTTCTCCGCTGGTATTATGGTGGTTATGGCATGCTTGTAAACCAGCGTCTGTTGTCTTCCATCTTCTATAAGTATGGTGTAAATGTCAAAGGACCTTACCCTTCCTTGAAGCCTCACGCCGTTAATCAGATAAATGGTTACCTTTACCCTTCTCTTTCTTGCGGTGTTGAGAAAGGCTTCTTGCAATTTGTAAGCCATTTTCAGCTCCTCCTTTCCAAAAATTCCATCGTAGTCTCGTAAAGTTTTTCCGCAAGTAGAATATAATACTCATAATTTTCAAGATTTTCAAGAAGTTCTGTAGGAAAGGTTGACAACCCAGAGTAAGCACCGACAAAAGAGCCAACCAAATAACCTATAGCATCCGTATCGCCACCTACTAAACCACAGGCGTTAACCCCAAGCCAGAAGGCTTCCAATGGTTCATCCAAGTGTTTTAGGAATATAAACAAAGACAGTGGGAGGGCTTCAAAGACAAAGGTAGAATTTCCCAACTCTTTCTCCGCTTCCCTCACATCCGCACCTGCTCGCAGTAGCTCTGCCACCTTATCAATGTAGCGTTTATTCCTTTCATACTTCATGAAGCTCTTAAGGCTCTCAATAAGATAGAGCTTATCCACTTCGTGTCTAAGGTTAAAGCTTTCAAGAAGCAGAAAGGAAATTAGCGCGGAGACGAGTGCGCTGGCGTCGTATACCTCTTTACTTCTGTGTGTCATAAGACTTACAAGCCTTCCCGCTTCTACCGCAAGCGGTGGGTTATAGTAGTGAAAAAGCCCGGCTACTGTAGCCCTCAAGACGCTCTCTACAGAGGAAGACACAAGCCCCGCATCTTCAAGACTTACACCTGAGGATATAAGGCTAACGGCGCTTATTAGCGCAGGGTCAGGATACCTGTGAGTCTCTTCCTTTTCCACCCAAGCACTGAGCTTCTGAAAAAAGTGGTAAGGGTCTATTTTCTTTCTCTCTACTATGCTCTCAGCCAGAAGAATGCTTACGGTAGTTTCGTCACTGACTTGCTCAGGCTTAAGATTTACCACAGGGCTCGTAGGATGAGGTTCTACAAAGCCTCTTATGGCACCGCCGTAGAATTCAAGAGCTTCTTTCTCTGGAACATCCTCAAGACTTTTACCCAAGGCATCACCCAAAGCACCACCCACCAAAACGCCTTTGAATTTTTCAAGGAGAGCGTCCATTTATACTATAGTATAGCTAAAGTTTTAAAAAGTTTTGGTTTTACCTTAGCTCGCTACAGTAAACAAAACAACCCAAGTTTTGCACATGCTGTGCTTAGTCTAATACGGGCTTGCGAGATAATAACACATCATAGAGAGATTAGAAAAACTACGACAATATATGGTAGCCCGAGCCTGTCTCTATAAATAGTAATGGAGCTCTTGTAAGCTAAAGCGGGATGCTTATTAGATAAAGTAGTGCTTGGACGGGATATGAACTTGCGTTGCTGTGTTCCAGAATACTTTTTCATGCCCATTATAGCGTAGGTTTTCTCGCTTCGGATGTATACTATAAACCATGAGGAAAGAGATTCTCATAGGTGGAATGTGGGTGGAGAAAGACAAGAAAATGCAGGTGTTCTATCCTTACACAGGAGAAAAGGTGGCTGAAGTATCCGTAGCGGAGGAGGAAGATGTTTACAGGGCGGTAGAGATGGCTAAAGAGGGACTAAAAGACATGTCTTCGCTTACCCCCTATGAAAGGTATGCCATACTAACGAAGGCTGCCCATATTCTTACAGAAAGGTCTGAGGAGTTCGCAAGAACTTTGGTTCTTGAAGTAGGCAAAACCATAAGGGAAGCAAGAGTGGAGGTTCAAAGAGCTATACAAACACTGCTTTTCTCCGCAGAGGAAGCAAAAAGAATAGGTGGTGAGTTTATACCCATAGACGCCCATCCCAATGGCAAGGGTAAGGTAGGTTTTTACATCAGAGAGCCTGCAGGCATTGTCTCTGCCATTACGCCTTTTAACTTTCCTTTGAACCTTTCTATGCACAAAGTAGCACCAGCTCTTGCCTGCGGTAATGCGGTTATTCTAAAACCTTCAGAGAGAACGCCCCTTACGCCACTTATGTTAGGTGAGGTTTTCCTTCAGGCTGGGCTACCACCAAAGGCTTTAAGCATCCTTCCGGGCTACGGCGATGTGGGCAAGGCAATGACTGCACATCCTGACGTGAGAGTGGTTTCCTTCACGGGTAGTAGAAAAGTAGGCGAGATTATTACCAAACAGGCGGGCATAAAAAAGGTAGTTCTCGAGCTTGGTTCAAACTCTGCCATAGTGCTTCATAAAGATGGAGACCTGAAAAAGGCTGTTCAAAAAACCGTCCTTGGCGGATACGCTATAGCGGGGCAAGTGTGCATATCAGTTCAAAGGGTTTTCGTTCATGAAGAGCTCTTTGAGGAATTTCTAAAAACTCTAAAAGAGACGGTAGGCGGTCTAAAGGTGGGAGACCCGATGGACGAGAACACGGACGTGGGTCCCATGATAGCCAGTTCAGAGGTGCAAAGAGTTCAAGAGTGGATAGGAGAAGCCTTGCAAGAAGGAGGAACACTTGTCGCAGGCGGTTCCGCATACGGTCAGAGTTTGTTAGCCCCTACAGTAGTTTCCTTAGTGCGGAGTCATGTTAAGCTTTTTAAGGAGGAAGCCTTCGCGCCAGTCGTCGTAGTAAACCCATACAGACAAGTGGAAGAAGCTATTGACATGGTGAACAGTTCTGAATATGGTCTTCAGGTTGGCGTGTTTACTAAAGACATAAAGGTTGCTTGGGAGTTTATTAAAGGTGTAAGGGCTGGCGGTGTTCTGATAAACGAAGGTCCTAACTTTAGAGCGGACCACATGCCTTACGGCGGTGTGAAGTTTTCGGGCGTAGGCAGGGAGGGACCAAAGTTTGCGGTGGAAGACTACACGGAGATAAAAATGGTTATTTTTGACCTTAGCTAAGTTTGTGTTAGAGTTTGTAAACGCATTTTGCTGTAAAATATTTACATGAGTGTAAGACATCAAGCAAGAGCCTATGTAGAGAGACTATTTGAAAAACTTAGAGAAAGGGCCGGAAGTGGTGAGTTTAACATATATTGCGTATACTCGCCAGTTTACGTGCAAAGAGAAAACTTACCCGCTAATCAGATAGACGTGGAAGACTTTGAGCTGGTGGATGTGAAGGTGAATATGCAAGACCAAGAAAGCGTCAAAAAGACGCTTGATAGAATAACGCGAGAAGCCCTTGAGATGGAGGTAAAGGGTTTCTATCTTCTATCTCTGGTTCTGGATAGTGGAGGCGAATACATATTCTCTTCAGAAAATCCCATAATAGAGGAGCTTAAAAAGGATATAGAGGAGAGAATAGAACGGTTAAAGGAGGAATGATAAGCCTTATACTACTGTCTGCGGGGGAAGGGAAGCGTTTTGGTAAAAAAAAGCAGTTTGAAAAACTTTTAGGAAAGCCCATATACATGCATTCTTTAGAGAGACTTTTAGACACGTTTGATGAAACCCTTTTAGTCCTGTCTCAAGAGGACATGGACAGTGTATCCGTACCGCAAAAGGTAAAAAAGGTATTGGGAGGTAAAGAGAGACAAGACTCTGTGTTTAACGCCCTTCTTGAGTCTGGTGGTGATGTGGTGGTCATACACGACTGCGCCAGACCCTTTGCCAGTAAGGAGCTCTTTTACAAGGTGGCTCAGCTGGGAGACCACGACGGAAAGATTTGCGGAGTGCCCGTTAGGGATACGGTGAAAAAGGTATTTCAGGATACCGTTTTGGAGACTATAGACAGGAGCGGTCTTTGGCTTTCTCAAACGCCTCAAGCTTTTAAAAGGAGCGTGCTTCTTGAATGTCATCTAAGGTCAAAGGAGGAAGGTTTTCTATCTACGGATGATGCCCAGCTCCTTGAAAGGTATGGCTACAAAGTTGGAATAGTTTTAGGGGAGTTTACTAACATAAAAATTACCTATCCGGAAGACCTTCTGCTTGCGGAGAGTGTAGGCAAGCTCTTAGGATACTGTTAAGCTCCTCAAAGGCTAAGGCATCTCTTTTTAGGTTCACGTCCTCTATCCTCTCCACCTGCGCACAGAGAATCAAAGAATTTAACACAAAAACTCCGTCGTAGTTTTCAACATCCTTTATGCTTATGCGCTCGTCCCTGATTTCCAATCTTTTACTTAAAAACTCGAGAGTAGTGCCCGGGAGAAGACCTTCAGACACTGCCGGCGTGTAGAATTGTGAGCCTTTGAGAAAAATCAGGTTTGAACTGCTCGTTTCACATACGCAATCCCTCTCGTTTAAGATTACACCATCCCAAAAACCTTTGCTTAAAGCTTGCTTTTTTACAATGGTATTAAAAAGATAGGAAGTGGTCTTGTGCCTGCATACTGGGTCTGAAGAGTGCCTTCTATATGGAGAAACACACAGTTTTACTGACTTAGGCATGGCTTTTAAAGGTTTAACCACCACAAGGCTTGTGTAGCCCTCCGAAGCACCAGCAAAGTAGTCATCACCTTCGGACATCAGAATGTATTTAACATAAAACTCTCCTTGCGTTGGAACGTGATTTTCTAACTGGTTTTTGAACTCCCCATAGTTAGGGTAGGGTACGCCAAGAGTTCGGGCGGAGGTAGAAAGCCTCTGATAGTGAAGTTTTAGCTTCTCATCGGATGGTTTCCATCTGATGGTTTCAAATAGACCTTCTCCAAAAAACAGCGTTCTGTTAAACACGAACTATAGTATAGAACACAAAACGCTTCGTAAAAGTGGTGGTTTGGCAAACATGCCACTAATGTGAACTTTGAGACGCATAAAAGGTGCTCTGTATAAAAAATGCTTTCTCGTGCTCCCTACTTTCAGAACTTGAGCAAGAATTGGTAAAACTGTGGATACAGCACATAATAGATTGTCAACTGGTCGTGAAGTCGGTGGTGAGTGAGAGCTGTGAGAAGGCTCTGGTATTGCACTTAGAATATTACTGCGGTCAAAAAGTAGTCAGATATGAGTATAAGCATGGAAGATGTTACCACACTGTTAGTGGTTGCACGTCCCACGCCTTCTGTTCCACCTTTTGTGTAGTAGCCAAAATAACAGCTCACTGAGGATATGATTAGACCAAAAAAGACTGCTTTGTAAAGCCCACCCAAAAAATCGTAGAATTCTGCGAGGTCTTTCATTTTCTCCCAGAAAAGGTATTCGTTCACACCAAACAGCTTTACCGCTACAAACCATCCACCAAAAATACCGGATATGTCCGCTATGATAACCAGTAGAGGAACACCCACTACGCCGGCGAAAATCCTGGGGCTAACAAGGTAACTTTTTGGGTTCACACCCATAACCTCGAGAGCGTCTATCTGCTCCGTTATTCTCATGGTGCCTATGTTGGCAGTCATGGCTGAACCTACCCTTGCCACCACCATAAGAGAAGCTAACACGGGTGCCAATTCTCTTCCCATAGATAAGGCAACTACCGCACCAATAAGAAACTCTGCGTTGAACCTGTGAAAAGTGCCGTAGGTCTGCAGTGCTATCACACCGCCTGAGAAGAAGGAAGTTATGACCACAACGGGCACGGTCTCCGAAGCTAAATAAGCCAGCTGTTTTAAAAAGTGCCTTGCCTTTGGAGGTTTTCTAAATATGTAATAAACACCCCAGAGGGTGAGAATAGTAGCTCTGCCGACCTCCTCAATAATTTTTAACATATTCCATATACTTAAAGAACCTTTCCTTTAGCTCTTCCATGTGGTCTCCACCCAACTTTTCCAAAAGAGCGTCCGCAAGCACTATGGCAAGCATGGCTTCCCCCACGACAGAGGCGGCTGGTACCGCTACTACATCGCTCCTTTCCTTGCCCGCTTTCACACTCTTTTTGGTTTCTATGTCCACGCTTCTAAGTGGTTTTGTGAGAGTGGGTATGGGCTTCATAGCACAGCGCACCACTATAGGCATGCCGTTGGTTATGCCACCCTCAGTGCCACCTAAACTATTGCGGTATCTAAAGTAACCAACACCCTCCTGCCAACCTATCTCGTCATGCACTTCAGAGCCAAACCTCTTAGCAAGTTCAAACCCGCCACCTATCTCCACACCCTTAATTGCCTGTATGCTCATCATAGCCTGTGCTATCCTCCCATCAATACGCTTGTCCCACTGAACATGACTTCCCAACCCCGGTGGAACACCTACCGCAAAAACTTCAAAGACACCACCCAAGCTTTCCCCATTTTCCTTAGCTTGGTCTACTATTCTTCTAAAATCCTCATCCCTGCTCGGGTCAGGGAACCGCACTTCAGAACTCTCCGCCAACTGGTGTCTTTTAAGCAGGTCAGCCTCTTCCACATCAGGCTTTAACCCGCCTATGCTTATTACGTAGCTCCCTATTTTTATGCCAAATTCCTCAAGAAACTTTTTACAGACCGCACCCACTGCTACCCTTCCCGCAGTTTCTCTGGCTGAAGCCCTTTCAAGAACATTTCTAAGGTCTCTCTGGTTGTATTTTATGCCACCTGCTAGGTCCGCATGCCCTGGTCTTGGTCTGGTAAAGGCTACCACGCTTTCTGGTGGATCGCCCTCATAAGCCATCTTATCCTGCCAGTTTTCCCAGTCTTTGTTTTTTATAAGCATGGCTATAGGGCTTCCTATGGTTTTGCCAAAGCGCAAGCCAGAGAGGAACTCCACCTGGTCGCTCTCTATCTTCATCCTCCCACCCCTGCCGTAGCCTCTTTGTCTTCTTTGGAGCTCTCGGTTTACGTAAGAAGAGGATAGTTCAAGATTTGCGGGTATGCCCTCAAGAATGCAAACTAAAGCCTTTCCGTGCGACTCACCTGCGGTTAAAAACCTTAAGGGCATTACTCTCTTATGCTAACCGCCTTAACCACCTTGCCAGCCTTTAGGCACTTGGTGCATACATATACCCTTTTGACCCTTCCGTCTTCAAGAACAACCTTTACCTTTTGCAGGTTAGGTTTGAAGGTTCTTGAGTTCTGCTCCGCGGAGAAGGTAACGCTTTTTCCAAATTTGGTAGCCTTTCCACAAACGTAACATCTTGCCATAGCTTACTATTATAACACAAGCTCAGGTGCGGGTTTACCTACGTAGTATCCCTGTGCGTAGTCAATGCCCAGCTCCGTTATGCGCCTGAGTATTTCTTCGCTCTCCACAAACTCCGCTATGGTCTGCCAGAAAACCCCGTGCCTTACCCCAAAGACGCTTATACCGCCCACTATTCAGGTTCTCTAAAAACTTCTCAACCTGAATAGCAAGGGCTTGCGGAACGCTATGTCCACGCATCCCTCACCTAACATGGTCAAGCAAGTTTCTTGATGCATTTACATCAGCGTGAAGTTTTTTAACACAAAGCTTGCACTCAAACTCGCCTCCGCTTTTTCACTCTGTAAGAATTTAAAACATTCTCGTGAGATAGATTTTCAGGCTCATGTGCCATGCTCCCAGGAAGATAGATAAGCTACCTGCTCTTGGGTTAGCTCGTCTATCTCAACGCCCATGCTTTTTAGCTTTAGGCTTGCCACCTGACGGTCTATCTCCTCAGGCACTCTGTATACATTCTTTTCAAGATTGCGGTGGTTGTAGAGTATATACTCCGCAGAAAGCGCCTGATTGGCAAAGCTCATGTCCATCACAGAGGCTGGGTGCCCCTCTGCACTGGCGAGGTTTACAAGCCTTCCTTGAGCCAGAAGGTATATCCTCCTTCCGTCCCTGAGAGTGTATTCTTCCACAAAGGGTCTTATCTCTCTCTTTGAAAGGCTCATCTCTTCAAGAGCTGGTATGTCTATTTCCACGTTAAAGTGTCCTGAGTTGGAAACTATGGCTCCGTCTTTCATGTTTTCAAAGTGCTCGCGCCTTATGACAGAAGTGTTGCCGGTGACCGTCACGAAAAAGTCCCCCAGCTTGCAAGCTTCAGACATGGGCATAACCAAAAAGCCGTCCATCTTTGCCTCAAGAGCCTTTATGGGGTCTACCTCGCATACTATGACGGTAGCACCCATACCCCTTGCCCTCTGAGCCACGCCCTTTCCACACCACCCGTAGCCCGCCACCACAAAGTAAGAGCCAGAAAGAAGTCTGTTGGTAGCTCTCATAATAGCGTCTATGGTAGATTGACCAGTGCCGTAGCGGTTATCGAACATGTGCTTGGTGTAAGCGTCGTTAACCGCAATAATGGGAAACTTTAAAAAGCCATCCTTTGCCATAGCCTTTAGTCTTATCACGCCAGTGGTAGTCTCCTCCATCCCACCATAAACTCTCCCTGCCATCTCTGGAAATTCTTTGTGGAGCGTAGATATAAGGTCTGCGCCGTCATCTATAACTATGTGAGGCTCTCTTTTTATGACTTCTCTAAGATGCATGTAGTAGGTCTCTGTATCTTCTCCCTTTATAGCAAAAACAGGAATGTCAAAGTATTTCACGAGAGCGGATGCCACATCATCCTGAGTAGAAAGCGGGTTGGAAGCGGTGAGAAAAACCTCCGCACCACCTTCTTTGAGGGTTATAGCAAGGTTTGCGGTTTCAGTGGTTACATGTAGGCACGCAGATATACGCACCCCTTTAAAAGGCTTTTCCCTTGAGAATCTCTCCCTTATGCTCCTGAGAACTGGCATATCCTTTTCAGCCCACTCAATCCTGTTTTTGCCTGCCTCCGCAAGGTTCATATCCTTCACGTGGTAGTCCATTCTATAACCTCCATGCGTGTTATTCTCAAGCAAATATATTAACAGTTTCCAATCTTTAACGGTCATCTATTATAAAAACAGGTCTTGCAGGTAGATGGACTATAGACTTTTCTACGAACCGCTTGAGAACGTTCTTAGCACCTTCAGCTTCAGCGTCTTTTACATAGATACGCCGTAAGCACTTAAAAACTTTCCCACTTGAGTTTAACTTGCCCTGATAGCCACACTCAAAACGAGTTCTGCTCGTAGTTAGATATTGGCGTGGTGTCAGTGGAGCAAGTTTTGTGGTTTACCTAAGTTTTAACTTATAATCTGTATACATGAGCTATTTGGTCTTTAGGGTTGGCGGTATAATCTTAGCAGTTCTCCTTTTAGTTGGGGGTGTTGTGTTTTGGAACCACTACAAGAACAAAAAACTTCAGGAGCTGGCTTATAAGGAATACGAAATAAGTAAGCTTATGCATGCAGGGAACTACGCAAAGGCTAAAGAGGTGATTAGCTCCGCCTCTTCCAAAGACAGCCCCTTCAAACCCCTTTTCTTATCTTACAGCTTGTATATGTCCACATACGTTGACGAAAAGATTGATGAAGGTAAAGTTACTCAAGAAATGATAAAAAGTCTGAAGGATAGAGAACTCCTTTCCCTTTATAGAGAGAGGTATGCTTATTACCTTTTTAAGCAGGGTAAGACAAAAGAAGCCCTCAAAGAGTTAGACGCTGTGGGAGAAAAGGACTTTAACTGGGCGAGTGCCATGCTACTAAAGGCACAAATACTTAAAAAAGAAGGCAGGCACAAAGAAGCGGAGGAAGTGTTAAACAAGATTAAAGAGAAAAGCTTTCAAACCTACTTTGCAAACATGGCACAAGCTATTCAATTTGCGGGAGAGTAATATGAAAGACCTTTTTATTGAGATAGGAACTGAAGAGCTTCCTGCGGGAGTCATAAAACAAGCATCAGATGCCATTAAAGAGAAACTCTCGCACATACTGGGTAGGCAAGACATAAAAACCTATTCAACACCAAGAAGGTTAGCCTTTTACGTAAAAGACTTTGAAAACGTATCGCCCGAGAAAGAGGAGATAATATGGGGACCGCCGGTAAAGGTAGCCTACGAAGGAGAAACGCCTACAAGAGCCCTTACCGCCTTTTTAGAGAAAAACTCCGCAAGTCTTGAGGACGTGGTTCATCTGAAAAAAGGTGAGGGTCTGTATGTTGCCATTAGGAAGGTTGTAGAAGAGGAAAAGCCATTGGATAAACTTCAAAAAAGCTTTGAGGAGGTCATTCAGTCTGTTCCACTGCCTAAGACTATGAGGTGGGACGGTTCAAACCTTAGGTTCTCAAGACCCATAAGATGGCTTTGTGCCTTATACGGTGGTGAAGTGGTTCCTTTAAGCTTTGGAAAGTTAAGAGCGGATAGGCTTACTTACGGGCACAGAATACTCTCACCCGACGCAGTAAGAATAGAAAGACCTGAAGAATACAAAGAAATCCTCAGGGAACGATACGTGATAGTGGACTACGAGGAGAGGTTAAACATGGTCCTTGCCTTGTTAAAAGACCATGCCCGCACTCTTGGAGGAAAGCCAGTATATCCTGAGGGTTTGGATGAGGAGGTAACCAATCTGGTAGAGGCTCCCTTTGCGGTGGTAGGAAAGTTTGAAGAGAAGTATTTGGAACTTCCGGATAAGGTTATAATGACCGTATTAGCCCATCATCAAAGGTTTTTCTGCATAGAGAATGATGGAAGGCTACTTCCTTACTTTATTGGTATAAGCAACAACCGTCCCGCTGATGAGACTATAGCAAAGGGCTATGAGAAGGTTATAAGGGCAAGGCTCGAGGATGCGCTGTTTTTCTACAGGGAAGACTTGAAGAACTCACTTGAAAGCCTTGTTCCACAACTTTCGGAGGTTCTCTTCCATCCCAAAGCGGGTAGCATGTGGGAGAAGGTTAAAAGAGTAAAGGAGCTCTCTCTCAAACTGGTTGAGAGTCTGGGTCTTGAGGAGAAGAGAGAGAAGATAGAAAGGGCATCCTACCTTTGTAAAGCAGACCTTTTGACGCATATGGTTAGAGAATTGGACGAGCTTCAGGGTTACATGGGTTATGTATACGCTTTAAAGCAAGGCGAAGACCCCGAGGTTGCCCTTGCCCTTTACGAGCATTACTTACCCGTCAGACCTTCTGACCCATTACCTACCGGTCAAGTCTCCGCAGTGCTTTCTCTTGCGGACAAGCTGGATAGTCTTTATACCCTTCTTTCTGTGGGAGAGCTTCCTACTGGAAGTTCAGACCCATACGGAATGAGAAGGCTCGCTCATGGTCTTTTTGCGGTCATAGATGCTTTTGGGTGGAACGTAAACCTCAGAACGCTCTGCGAAAACATCACGCAGGAGCTGGAGGAGTTTTTCAAGGTCAGGCTCGAATCTTACCTTAACGCATATCCTCAGGACATAGTAAGAGCAGTGCTTGAAGTGAAAGACCCTCTAAGACCCTACGAAGTAATAAGTTTAGTAAAAAGACTTGCCATTTTTAGGGACGAGGAAGAATTTAAAAAATTGGTAGAAACCTATAGGAGGGTGGTAAAAATATTGCCCTCGGGATGGGAAGAGGAGATGGTAGAAGAAATGTTTTTTAAGCAGGAGGAAGAGAGAAGGCTTTGGACAACCCTGAAGGCTTTGGAGGGAGCGCAGGACCCTGCAGAGCTCGCGTCCTTCAAAGAGCCTGTTGACCTTTTCTTTGATAGTGTTCTGGTGATGGACTCAGTGGAGGATGTAAGAAAAAACAGACTTGCCTTACTCTTAAGAGTGAAAAAAGCCTTCAACAGATTTGCTGATTTTAGCAAGATAGTAATATAGAGTGGAGGTGTAAGATGAAGTACTTAGTATGGTTGGATGAGGTAGGGATTGAGGACATACTTTTGGTGGGTGGCAAGAACGCATCGCTGGGGGAGATGATTAGAAATCTCTCCTCAATGGGTGTTAGAGTTCCTTACGGCTTTGTGGTTACCTCAAAAGCTTACTATGAGTTTGTAAAGTTCAACCACCTGGAGGAGGAGATAAAGAATGTTCTAAAAGGTTTAGACCCAAAGGACGTGGAAGACTTAGCCCGTAGAGGTCATCAAATTAGAGAGCTCATAAAGGGAGGAGAGTTTCCAAAGGAGATAGAAGAGGGTATAAAGGAATACTACGCAAAACTTTCTGAAAGATACAGCTCTTTCGCGGTTGACGTAGCAGTGCGCTCCTCCGCTACCGCAGAAGACCTACCGCACGCCTCCTTTGCAGGTCAGCAGGAAACTTATCTGAATGTAGTAGGTGCGGAGAACGTCTTGACTGCGGTTAAAAACGGCTTTGCTTCACTGTTCACTGACAGAGCCATATCCTACAGAGAATCCTTTGGTTTTGACCACTTTAAAGTGGGTATTGCCATGGGCGTTCAAAAGATGGTGCGCTCTGATATGGGCGCATCTGGTGTGATGTTTACCCTCGATACAGAATCTGGTTTTAAGGATGTGGTTGTGATAAATGCTTGTTATGGTCTTGGTGAGCTTCTGGTGCAAGGCATGGTGACGCCTGATGAATACATGGTCTTTAAACCCACCCTTCAGGCAGGATACTCCGCCATCATAGAGAAAAAGCTGGGTAGGAAAGACAGAAAGATGACTTACGGCATAGGTAACGAAAGAACCAAGCTGGTAAACGTGCCTATTCAGGAGCAAAGACAGTTTGCCCTTAGCGATGATGAAATACTTCAACTGGCTCGCTGGGCTATAGCTATTGAGGACTACTACTCCAGAAAAAACGGAAGGTGGATGCCCATGGACATAGAGTGGGCAAAGGATGGGACTACAAACCAGCTTTTCATAGTTCAGGCAAGACCAGAGACAGTGCACTCAAGAAAGGCTGAGAATGTTCTTAAAGTTTACAGGTTTACCAAGCCCATAGAGGAGAGGATAAGGAGTAGGATATTATATGGCATAGCGGTAGGGGACAAAATAGCCCATGGAAAGGTAAGAGTTATACACGACCTTAAGGATGCGGGTAAGTTTCAGGAAGGTGAGATATTGGTAACTGACATAACAGACCCAGACTGGGAACCCATTATGAAGAAAGCTTCTGGGATTATTACCAACAGAGGTGGAAGAACTGCTCACGCAGCCATAGTAGCCAGAGAGTTGGGTATACCTGCGGTGGTTGGAACTCATAAAGCCACCGAAGTTCTTAAAACTGGAATGGACGTAACCCTTTCCTGCGCGGAGGGAGAGATAGGCTACATATACGAAGGTTACGTGCCCTTTGAGGTGGAGGAGATAAACCTTGAAAACATCCCTAAGACAAGGACAAAAATCATGATGAACGTAGGCAATCCTGAGTCAGCCTTTGTCTATTCCTCCATACCCAGCGACGGCGTCGGACTTGCAAGGGAAGAGTTTATAATAGCCAACTACATAAAAATACATCCCTTGGCTCTATTACACTTCGAAGAGATAAAGTCTCTATACGAAGAGCTTAAAAGTCACGGCGTCATTGACGATAGAGGATATATGAGTATGTCCGTAGTATACAGATATGCAAAACCACCACTGTCTGAAAAGTTGGCAAAGGGTATGGACAAAAAGCAGGTGAACCTAGAAAGGCTCATAGAAGAGATAGAGCATCACACCTTTGGATATGAAGATAAGGCTCAGTATTTTGTGAAAAAGCTCTCCTACGGCGTGGCAAAAATAGCCTCTGCTTTCTACCCTAACCCTGTTATAGTTAGGTTCTCAGACTTTAAGTCCAACGAATACAGAGGTCTTGTGGGGGGTGAGCTTTTTGAACCAGAGGAAGAGAACCCTATGATAGGATGGCGTGGTGCTTCGAGGTATTACTCGGATGTATACAAGTCCGCCTTTGGTTTAGAGTGTCAGGCTATACTCCGTGTTAGGAACAAGATGGGTCTCACCAATACAAAGGTTATGATACCTTTCTGTAGAACTCCAGAAGAGGGTGAGAGGGTGCTTAAGGTTATGGAAGAGTACGGTCTAAAGAGAGGAGAAAACGGGTTGGAAGTATACGTGATGGCGGAGCTTCCCAGCAACATAGTGCTTGCGGACAAGTTTGCGGAGATATTTGACGGCTTTTCCATAGGCTCAAACGACCTGACACAGCTGACTTTGGGTTTGGATAGAGACTCTGGCTTGGTTGCCCATCTGTATGATGAAAGAAACGAAGCGGTAAAAAGGCTTATAGCTCAGCTAATACAAATAGGAAAGGAAAAGGGCATAAAGGTGAGTATATGCGGTCAAGGTCCTTCTGACTTTCCAGAGTTTGCGTCCTTCTTGGTAGAACAGGGAATAGACAGTCTTTCACTAAACCCGGACTCCGTTCTCAAGACCATGTTAGTTGTGGCAGAGGCAGAGGGTAGAACTAAGGAGGTCTACACATGAAATTGGATATTCCACTGCCTCGCAAACTTACACTGAAGCTACCTCGCATTCCTATTAACATCCGTTTGTCAAAAATAGGGAAAATCACACAGACGGTCCTCGGTTTGCATATGAACGACAAGGTTATAAGACTCGTAAGCCTTGATAGTGAATGCAAACCTATGTTTGAACCCATTGAAGTAAATATAGCGGGAAAAAATAAGGAAGATGTGCTAAAAGAAATAGTTCGAACTTACAACCTCTCTGGTAAAAAAGTATGTGCGTGCGTTCCGGTTAACGATGGTCTTCTCAAGTTTCAAAAGTATCCTAGCACTATGAGTAAAAAGGATTTGGAAAGTGCTATAGAGTGGTCTGCCAAAAGAGAAATTACGGCGATGAGAGAAGAGACATACTACGATTACTACGTTATGGAAAAGGCTGATGATAAGAACATAGGTGTTGTCTTAGTCTTGTCTCGTAAGGAAACTGTGGAGAACATAAAAAATATGCTCAATAACTGTGGGCTTAAACTTCACGTGCTTGATTATGAGGTAGTTTCCATACTAAACTATGGACTCTACCACAAACTACCACTGCCCTTCTCCATACTCTATGTGGATTACAACTACTCCATACTTGCTACTTACTCCTCCGCTAACATAAGCTACTCTGTAACCTACTGGAACTTTCAGGAAGCACTCTTAAACAACGACGAAGAATCCTTAGAGGGTTTTTTTGCAGAAATAAGGAACATAGTAGTTCTAAATGACCTATCAAGTATGTATGTGGCGGGACCTATTCTGGTGGAGGAGGAAATGCTTTTGAGAGTAATGGAGAATCTACCAGTTTTGGGGCTTCTTGATACAGAGGGTATTAAACCTAACTTCTTTATTCCGTATACCTTAAGTATAAGGGGGATGGAAGAATGATTAAAATAAACCTGGCAAAGGTAAGGAAGGAAAAGTCAAGCGCGATTACCTCCTTTGACCTGTCATCACTGAAGAATTTAAGAGTTCAAGAACTTTTCAAAGCTGGCGGTGAGTATTATGCAGGTGCAGCTGCATGGCTCATTGTAGTTGCCCTTCTGGGCTACCACTGGAAGGTAGCTCAGGAAAAGGAAGCTCTAAAAGCGGAAGTAAACAGACTAAAGGCGGAAAAAATGAAGTTCGAGGCTCAGGTAAAGGATTTTCTGGAACGTAAAAGGCAGATTGAGGAGCGGATTTCAACTTTAAGAAAAGAACTACAGGATATAGAAAGAAGTAAGGATATTGTAATAGGCTTAAAGTCCTATTACATACCATTTAATTCAGGTTTTTACTTCTACACAGCATACGCACCAAAAGCTTCTTGGATAAAGTCATACAAACAAACGCTTGATATGCACGGACAAACTTTGAAGGTGGAGCTTGAAGTTAACTCCCTTGATTACAGTAGTCTGGGTGTTTACGGAAGCTTTTTAGCTAAAAATTCACGCAAGGTTATGTTTACAAGTTTGGAGAGGAGTGTGAACCCTTACGGCTTTGAATATTATACAATGAAAGTTACTGCGGAAAAGTCCTTTGAAGATGGGAGGTGATGCGTGGAAAGGCTCGTTTCACAGTTTAGAAGTCTTCCTCAGTGGCAGAGATACGCAGTGCTCCTGTTTATGCCTATAGTATTAGTCTTATACATATGGTTTATGATGATTTCCCTTTCCTTGGATGAGAAGCAAAGATTAGAGCAAGATATACAACGACTAAAGGAAGATATAAAAACTACCAAAAATGTTATGGATATAAGAGTTATAGACAGGATTGTAAGCGAGGAGAAAAATCTGAAAAAAGAATACGCGATTAAGTATGAAGAGCTTAAAAAACTCGTAGGTGAAATACCTTCTGAAAAGGACATGGATAAAGTTTTGAGAAGCATAGGGTCAATAGCTAAGAGAAGCGGTGTGGTTATAACTGGAATGCAGTTGGGGACTCCAGAAAAAGTTGAATTTCATCTGGTTGAAGAAGAAGGAAAAAGGATAGTAAAAGAGGTGCAAAAACTTGAAGAAGGTCAGGACGATAACCAACAAAAACATGGAGAGGGTCAGGGTGGTAACCAACCAAAGGCACAACAGCAAGCACAGCAAACCGCAAAACAACAACCCCAACCAAAGTTAGAGGGTGCGGTTTTCATAAAAAGTGAGTTAAAATTATCCTTACTTGGAACTTATCAGGGTGTAAAGAGCTTTTTGAAAGGTATTGAGAAAGAGGGTGTTGTATCCTATCCTCACGAGATGAGCGTTACTGTAGAGGATGATAGGTTGAAGATTAACATGAGCATATATTTATTAATGAAGGAGGCAAAACAGTTATGAAATGGCTGTTGCTTTTACTTGCCTTGGGAACATGTTTAGCTAAGCAACCTTTTCAGAGTATGGATGGCGTTGTTGGATACATAGTTCTTGAGAAAAAAGGAAAGTTAGAAAACTACGTGATTGCGGAGGGGAAAGACGGTTCTGTAAAGGCTATAAAGGTGGATAAAAACCCGGCACAGTTTATAAGGAAGTCTGAGGAGAAGAGAGGAGAAGGTAAATGAGGCGAAGTTTATTAAGCTATTTCATTATACCGCTCCTTATATTTTCTTTTAGCTACGGACAGAACATAAGGGAGATGAAGTTTGAAAATGTAAAGCTTGAAACTATCATAAAGGCACTATCCGAAGTTTCTGGTATGAGTATTGTTTTTGACCCTGCCATATCTCAAGAGCTACAGAAAACAACGAGTATATCCATACATAGGTCAGTTCCCATAGGTGAAGCACTCAACATACTTTTAAAAACTCATGGTCTTATAGCAGTTCCCATGGATTCCAAGGTCTTCAGAATAACAAAAGCAGGAGATATTATGTTTGACATTGCGGGATATACAGAATCACAGCTTAAGGAGCTTATAAACCTTCTCAAGGTTAGAGTAAGCCCTTCTGCTGAGATAATTGTAGACAGAAGTCTTGGGAAGGTCTTTGTAAGAGACGAAGTTTCTGTAATAGAACAGCTTAAAAAGCTTTCTAAGGACATAGAAAAAGCTAGCATTAAGGGGGAGCAGAAGGAGGAGTACATAAGCAAGGTCTTTTACATAAGGAAGGATGTATCATACAAGGATATAGCAAAGGCCATAGGAGATTTGAAAATAAAGGATTTAGTGATTACGGAATCGCCGGAGTTTAATGCCGTTATAGTCTCTGGCAAAAAGTCAGATGTTGAAAGGATAGAAAAGGCTCTCGAGAAATACATAAAGACCACCACGCCTGAGAAACCCATACTCACGAAGACGTTATACGTTAAATACCTGCCTGCGGAGGAGTTCAGAAAGCTTATACAGCCTATGCTCTCCGAGGTGGGAGAGGTTTATGTGCTCGGTGTAGGGATAGCTACTACAGTAGCGGAGGAGAAAGAGCTGAGAGATGCACAGCAAAGGATACAATCCCTGACAGACAGATTGAAGGACGCACCACCAGAAGAAAAAGCAACTATACAACAACAAATACAACAACTCCAGCAAAGACAGCAGGAAGTGCAGAGATCTCTTCAATCCCCTGCAACCCAGAGGGGTGACACAGTCTCCGTTGGAGGCTTCCCTACCGCAAGGGAAGGTCTGTTGGGTCCTGAATTTAGGAAAGACCGCTCCGCAAGGGTTGTTTTCCAAAATGCGGTTATCGTAAGAGATTACGCAGATGTGGTTTACAAGATAATCGAAAGATACAAAGATATAGTCTCAGAACAGCCACTCCAAATAAAGATAGAAGCAAGGGTGGTAGAGCTATCGAACAGTGCCATCAGAGAGTTGGGTATTAACTGGAACGCTCTACTTTCTCAGGCGAGAGTGCCCCAGTTCTGGGGAGGTGGTGCTGGCTCAAACCTCGGAATAGGTGCCTCACCTCCTCTCACGCCAAGCCTTTCTCCCGCTCCAGGTGGCATACTTACCTTTACATTCCAGAGAGGTTTACTTAACTCTCTAAACCTAAGACTATCCGCTTACGAGCAGGTTGGAAAGGCAAAAAACTTGGCAAGACCAGTGATTATGACACTAAATGGAGAGACCGCAATTATACAAAGCGTGCTTGAGTTTCCTACTAGAAGAGTAACCGTGGTGCCTGGCGGAACTACAACCATATCCATAGAGTATAAACTCGTCCCAGTGCATCTGACTGTTACGCCCATACTTCTACCAGAGGGGAACATGATGCTTGATATAACCATAAGTAAGTCGGAGATAGCTCGGTTAGAGAGGTTTATAGGTGAGGGTGTAGAGTTTGATATACCAACCATACAGAGCCAAAGGGCTGATACCAAGGTAATAGTAAGGGATGGTGACCTTGTAGTGCTTGGTGGTCTGATAAAGGAGTTAGATAGAAAGACAGAAAGAGGCATACCCGGGCTCATGAGAGTTCCCTTTTTCAGATGGTTTTTTATGGAACAGAGAACGGAAAAGGAAGACTCTGAACTGGTCATATTCATACAGCCAACGCTTATAACGCAGTAGAGTTATGATTTGGTA
>JANWYC010000040.1 GCA_025057245.1 Aquificaceae bacterium
GACAGAGCTTATGACATGCTCAAGGAGTGTCGCGTCTGTCCTCACAGGTGCGGTGTAAACAGGCTCGAAAACCAAAAGGGCTATTGTAGAACGGGTAAGTATGCGGTAGTATCAAGCTACTTTCCACACTTGGGGGAAGAGAGACCCATAAGGGGTAGAAGGGGTTCTGGAACGGTCTTTTTCTCTTACTGCAACCTTAGGTGTGTATACTGTCAGAACTACACCATAAGCCAGTTAGGTGAAGGTGAGGAGATGAGCTTTAGTGAGCTGGCGGAGGTTTTCCTTGCCCTTCAAAGGCTCGGATGTCACAACTTAAACTTGGTCACTCCCTCACACGTAGTGCCTCAAATACTGCACGCTTTAT
Organism: Aquificaceae bacterium; assembly: GCA_025057245.1. Lineage (GTDB taxonomy): Bacteria > Aquificota > Aquificia > Aquificales > Aquificaceae > Pampinifervens. The sequence goes on from JANWYC010000040.1 coordinate 365, forward strand.
ATCTGGCGGTAAAAAAAGGGTTTAGACTGCCCGTAGTTTATAACACCTCTTCCTACGACAGTCTTGAGAGCCTAAAACTTCTTGACGGTATAGTGGATGTATATTTAGCGGACTTTAAATACGGCGACGACCAAAAGGGTAAGAAGTATTCTAAAGTAAAGAACTACTACCAAGTCGCTCTTGAGGCTATAAAGGAGATGCACAGGCAGGTGGGAGACTTGCAGACGGACGAGGACGGTATAGCGGTAAGGGGCGTTCTCACAAGGCACTTGGTTCTTCCCAACAAACTTGCGGACACACATACGGTGGTGCAGGCTCTTAAGTCCATATCTCCCAACATGGCTATAAACGTCATGGAGCAATACAGACCATACTACAAAGCATACGAGTATACAGAGCTTGGTAGGAGGATAAGCTACGAAGAATACAGAGAAGCTTTGAACCTTGCCAGTGGTCTAAGGCTCGTATTGGATTGACATGGTAAAGCAGAGAGAACCCATAGTAGCCATAGCCACACCCTTTGGTGAGAGTGCTATAGGCATTTTAAGGCTCTCCGGTGCGGGCGTGTTGGAAAAGGTAAAGAGCTTGACAAACATGAAAGGTGAGCCAAAACCCAGATACGCCCATCTGGTAAAGCTTATGAGCCGTAGCGGTAGCATGGTTGACGAGGTCGTGCTAATATACTACCCTTCTCCAAAAAGCTACACTGGTGAGGACATGGTAGAGCTCTTCCTCCATGGAAGCCCTCTAATACTCAGAAAGGCTTTAGAACTGTTCCTGTCAGAAGGTATAAGAATGGCAGAACCGGGAGAGTTTACCAAAAGAGCTTTCCTTAACGGAAAGATGGACTTGCTTCAGGCGGAGGCGGTGGCGGAGCTGATAAGTGCAAAGACAGACTTAGCCTACAGGTCTGCTCAAAGACAGCTAATGGGTGAGGCATCCGCCCAGATAAGGGAGCTAAGGGAAAAACTCCTTGAACTTATAGCCTACGTTGAGGCGGACATAGAGTTTTCAGAAGAGGACATACCCACCTTAAGCAAGGAGCAGGTCATAGACTTCCTCGAGGACATAAAAAACAAAATAGATAGTCTCATCTCCACAGTAAGAGCGGGAGACTTCCTGCGTAGAGGTATAAACCTTGCTATTGTGGGAAAGCCTAACGTGGGCAAGTCCACTCTTCTTAACAGCGTCATAGGAAAGAAGGTATCCATAATCTCATCAAAGCCTGGAACTACACGCATAAGGGTCTTGGGCGTAAAAAACATACCGCAGGAAGCCCAGATAGTTTTCTTAGACACACCAGGTATATACAGACCAAAGGATGCTCTCGGAGAGGCTATGGTGGAAATGGCAAAAATCTCCTTGGAAGATGCGGACATCATACTCTTTATGATAGATGCGGAGGATGGTTTTAGAAATGAAGATAGAGAGGTTTTTGAAAGGTATATAAAACAACACGCAGACGCAAAGCCAGTTTTTTTAATTATAAACAAGGTAGACAAGGTAGGCGGTGTGGAAAATCTTCTGCCTTTAGCTAAAGAGCTCTCCACAGAGTATCCACAGTTCAAGGAGATAATCCCAATAAGTGCCTTGAAAGGCTACAATGTAGACGAGCTTACGAAGACCTTGCTTAAGCATCTACCAGAAGGGGAAGCTCTCTTCCCGGAAGATACTATTACAGATATTCCTCTCAGGCTTATGGCTGCGGAGATAATTAGGGAAAAGGTGCTTTTAAAGGTTCATAAGGAAATTCCACAAGGCGTGGCAGTAATGGTTAACCAAGTGTCAGAAGGCGAACACGATAGGAATGTGTTAGTAATAAAGGCTGACATAATAGCGGACAGAGAAAATTACAAGCCCATACTCATAGGTAAAGGGGGTCAGATGATAAAAGCCATAGGTAAGATGGCAAGGGAAGAGCTGGAGTTGTTAACTGGTAGAAAAGTCTATTTAGAACTATTCGTTAGAGTAAAACCTGACTGGAAAAAGAGACCAGAGTTAGTCAAGAGCTTCGGATACACTCTCTGAGAGTACGATTACCACGTCTGCCTTTTTGGGTAGAGTTTTCGTCAGGTCTTCCCCCCTCTCTACCTGTGCCACCACCAGTCCTTTTTTCAAAAGCCTATCTGTAAGCTTTTTAGCTACCTGCTTATCCTTTACCTTTAAAACCTTCATGCGATTCATTTTAGTGTGTAAGTGTTAAGATTTGATGAACACTTTCATATTTTTTACAGCTCTGCCCTATACACACTACCACGCCGTCTACAGGAGCTCTTACCACAAACTTAAAGGGTTTGAATAAACTCAGAGCTTCGTAGAAAAAAGCCTCCGTTTCCACCTTGTATATACCATTAAGGTATGCGTAAAGGCTTATGGCATACGAGAAAGAAATAGTAGGCACTTTGCGCACTATCTGGGAAAAGGATTGTAGAGTTTTCTCCGCATGATCTATAAACTTAACTTGGTCTGTCAGGCTTCCAAGTAAGAGTAAAACGTAGGGTGCTGAACCGTTAGCGGACTGAGTGGGCGTATCCTGAAGGTTTTTGAGCCTAACAGACAGAAGACCATCTCCCTGAGAGCTGGAGTCGTAAAACCCCCACCCTTTTTCGTCCCAGAACAACTCTATAGCCCTTTCCATAACTTCCTTTGAAATTTCCAAGTATGCACTCTCCTGCGTTATCTCAAAAAGTTTAAGCATTGCCTCTGAAAAAAATATGTAATCCTCACTGTAACCCTTTACCCCTTCCCTGTGGTATAGAACTCCGTTGCGGTAATGCTCCCTTAAAATCCTATCCGCAGTTTTTACTGCCATTATAAGCGCATCCTCATCGTTGAAAACTTTCCAATAATCACACATCGCTGATATCATTAGTGCGTTCCAGTTCGTGTATATGCTTTTGTCTATGTATGGTTTTTCCCTCTTCTCTCTATGTAACAAGAGTTTTGTTTTTATGCTTTGAATGGTGTTAACTACACTTTGAATCTCTAAGCCCGTTTCCCTTGCTATTTCCTCCTCCTCTTTGTTTATGTACAGCACCAGTTTATCCCTTTCGTGGGGCATGCTGGCAAATCCAAAGTAAAGCCTTGCTAATTCCAACTCATCTTTAGAAAGAATACGCTCTATTTCGTCGTATGTAAATGTATAGTATCCACCTTCGTCAAGAAGTCCTATATCCGCATCCTGAGATGCGTAAAAGCCACCTTTTTGGTCATACGCGTAATTTTTGTAGTAGTTCAATATACCCTGGGCGGTTCTTTTATAGAGCTCTTTTCCAAAGACTTTGTATGCTAAGGAATACAACCCTAAGAGCTCCGCGTTGTCGTAAAGCATTTTCTCAAAGTGGGGTATGTGCCACTTTTCGTCAGTAGAATACCTAAAGAAACCACCTAAAAGGTGGTCGTATACACCACCCTTTGCCATGGCATCAAGAGAGCTCTCTACCGCTTTTTTCAAAGGCTCTGACTTGTTAAAGTAATAGTGATATATTAAAAGTTCAAAAGCCTTTGCGTGATGAAACTTTGGCGCTTCACCTATACCACCGTAGGTGTAGTCTATGTTTCTCAAAAGGTTTGAAATGCAAACGTTTAACAAACTCTCATCCACGTAGTCTTTGTAGCTATTACTGTTCAACTGTGAAAGTTCATTGTATAAACCATCCGCATATCTTAGTATCCTTTCCCTGTCTTCTTTCCATAGACTTGCTATTTTAAGTAGAAGACTTTTAAAGCCCGGTCTTTGCCATCTGTCTTCTGGTGGAAAGTATGTTCCACCAAAAAAGGCTTTACCTTCTGGTGTTAAGAACACTGTTAACGGCCATCCACCAAAACTACCCATAGCCATAACAGATTCCTGATACCTTCTGTCTATGTCAGGTCTTTCGTCTCTGTCCACTTTTATAGGAACAAAGTTTTCATTTATTATTTTAGCTATCTCTGGGTTTTCAAAACTTTCGTGAGCCATTACATGACACCAATGACACCAAACACCTCCTACAGAAAGAAGTATGGGTTTGTCCTCTTTTTTAGCCTTTTCAAAAGCTTCTTCAGACCACTCATACCAGTCTACTGGCTGGTGAGCGGACTTTTGAAGATAAGGGCTTTTCGAGTTTGAAAGTCTGTTTTTCATATCTTCCTCCTGTTTGTGTAAAGCTAAATCTCAAAAATACACACGCAATGACGAATCTCAGCAAACTAATATTTCAAAGGCTTTCCAGAAAAGCTAAAATCTCTTCAAGTGTGCGCGCTTGTCTGAGACCTTCCACATTGTGAGTTTTGTAGCCTATTATAGGTTTTCCCAGTATAAAGCTGTAGGCTATCTCTGAGAGAGTTCCCCATCCTCCACCTATGGCTACGACCGCATCGCCAGTGGCTACAACTAAAGGGTTTCTGTTCCATCCCATGCCAGTTCTTATTTTTATGCGCACGAAAGGGTTTGCCTCTTCTCCTGTGTACGATGGTAAAATTCCCACAGTAAGCCCACCCTCTTCCACTGCACCCTTACAAACCGCCTCCATCACACCACTCCTCCCACCGCACACCACTATCCACCCCCTCTTGGCTATTTCCTTACCCAGTAAGTATGCCACCTTATACTCTTCAGAATCCGCATCAACCTTGGAAGAGCCTATAACCGCTACCTGCTTTACAAACATGCTCAAACGGATACGAATTTTGTAGGCTCTAAAAGTTTTTTAAGATACTGACCTGTGTAGGAGCTCGTACTCTCAGTTATGTCTTCTGGCGTTCCCACTGCTACCACGCGCCCGCCACCATCCCCACCTTCAGGTCCAAGGTCTATGACCCAGTCTGCGCACTTTATCACATCCAAGTTATGCTCTATTACCACTACAGTGTTGCCCTTCTCAACAAGCCTTTGAAGTATGTCTATAAGCTTTTTTACGTCATCCATGTGAAGCCCAGTGGTAGGTTCGTCAAGTAGGTATAGGGTTCTGCCTGCCTCGCGTTTTGAAAGCTCACGGGAAAGTTTTATTCTCTGAGCCTCCCCACCAGAAAGGGTTGTAGCAGGCTGTCCTAACCTTATGTAGCCCAAACCTATGTCCTTGAGAAGTTGTAATTTTCTCTTTATGGGTGGAACGTTTTCAAAAAACTCGTAGGCTTCGTCCACTGTCATCTCTAAAACATCCGCTATGTTCTTACCTTTGTAGTAAACGTCCAAAGTCTCCCTGTTGTATCTTTTACCTTTACACACATCGCAAGGCACGTAAACAGGTGGTAAAAAGTGCATTTCCACCTTTATCACACCCTCACCCTGACAGGCTTCGCACCTACCACCCTTTACGTTAAAAGAGAACCTACCGGGATTGTAGCCTCTTGCTCTTGCCTCAGGCGTCTGAGAGAAGAGCTCTCTTATAAGGTCAAAAACCTTGGTGTATGTGGCAGGGTTTGACCTTGGCGTCCTACCTATGGGTGATTGGTCTATGTTTATTACCCTGTCAAAAAACTCAAGACCTTCAATCCTTTCAAAACCATCCACCTCCGCAGACCCGCCGTAAAAGAGAGCTCTGGCATACTCCCAAAGTATGTCATACAGCAATGTAGACTTGCCACTACCAGAGACTCCAGTTATACACACGAACAGACCCACTGGTATTTCTACGTTTATTCCCTTTAGGTTGTGCTTTTGAGCTCCTACTATTCTTAGCCACTTATCCGTAGGCTTTCTCCTCCTTTTAGGCACTGGTATGGATAACCTACCAGAAAGGTAAGCACCAGTTAGAGACTCCTTACTACTTAAGAGCTCTTCCACAGTGCCACTGAACACCACATGACCACCATCCTTACCAGCCCCTGGACCCATGTCCACCACCCAGTCTGCGCTTAGTATGGTTTCAGGGTCGTGTTCCACCACTATAACGGTGTTTCCAAGGTCTCTAAGGTCCTTAAGAGTCCTTATGAGCTTATCCGTATCCCTTGGGTGCAAACCTATGGATGGCTCGTCAAGCACATAGAGAACTCCAGTGAGTTTTGAACCTATTTGCGTAGCAAGCCTTATCCTTTGCATCTCACCACCTGAGAGAGTAGTAGCACTGCGAGCAAGGTCAAGATAGTCAAGTCCCACATTAAGTAGAAAACTAAGCCTGTCTGAGATTTCCTTTATTAACCTCTCCGCTACCAAAAGGTCCTTGCCGTGAAGTTTGTAAGGCAGGTTGTCAAAGAAAGCCTTTGCCTCTTTTAGGGGCATACACGCCACTTCCCATATGTTCTTACCATCTACGAGAACCACAAGAGCCTCCGTCTTAAGCCTTGCACCAGAACACTCAGGACACGGCTTTTCTTTTATATACTCCGCTATCTCCTCTCTAAGTTTTTCAGACTCCTCTTCCATAAACCGCCTTTCCAAATGCTTAATAACGCCTTCAAAGTTACCACCCTCAACAGAACCCCCATACAGCAGAAGGTTCTTTACGCTGTTTGGCAAGTCTTCCCAAGGCGTGCGTGGGTTGTAACCAAGCTTCCTAAGTATGTTCATAATGGGATATCTCAAGTAGTCAAAAAAGGAAGAGTGGGTTATCCTTAGTGCATCCACAGCCGCCTCAGTCTTGTCTATGAGTAGTTTAACGTCCACCTCCCACTTGACGCCTAAACCTTTACAAGCGGGGCACGCACCGTAAGGAGAGTTAAAGGAAAAAAGTCTCGGAGAGAGCTCTGGTATGGAAAAGCCGTGGTCAGGACAAGTGAGTCTCTCACTAAAAAGCTCTTCCTTTTGGGACTCTATGTCTTCTATTTTCAGAAGACCCTTAGAGAGTTCCAAAGCCTTTTCTATGGCGGTCAGCACCCTTGCCCTCTCTTCCTCTTCGAGAACGAGCCTGTCTACTACCAAATCTATGTGATGCTTTTTGTTTTTGTCCAAGGGTGGAACTTCCAAAACTCTCATGTATTCTCCGTCTACCTTAACCCTTGAAAAACCCATACGGTCAAGCTCCTTGAAAAGCTCCCTGTGTTCACCCTTTTTCCCTCTAACCATAGGAGAAAGCACCGCTATGCGTTTACCTCTGTAGTTTTCCCAGACCTTTTCCAATATTTCATGAGCGGATAGACCTTCCAAAAGCCTTCCACATTCAGCACAGTGTGGCTTTCCTATGTTTGCCCAGAGCACCCTCATGTAGTCGTATATCTCCGTAACCGTCCCAACCGTAGAACGCGGGTTTTTAGAAGTGGTCTTTTGGTCTATGGCTATGGCGGGCGAGAGACCTTCTATAATCTCCACGTCTGGTTTTTCCATAATACCAAGAAACTGCCTTGCGTAAGAAGAGAGAGACTCCACATACCTTCTTTGACCCTCTGCGTATATCGTGTCAAAAGCCAAGGAAGACTTACCAGAGCCAGAAGGTCCGGTTATAACCACAAGTTTGTTCTTTGGTATATCAAGGTCTATGTTCTTAAGGTTATGTTGGCGAGCACCTCTTATAACAATCCTGTCCAAGTAGCTCATAGTAAGTTGTTTTGCTTTGTAGAAATTATATCCTCCCTCTCCGCCCTTTTGTAGGGTGATATTTGGTAAGGAATATCTGGTCTTTTACCGCTTAAGAGCTCCTCAACGGTCACAACCTGCACCTTTTGAAACTGCCTCCCTGTTATGTTGCAACTGTAAAAGCCCGCCTTGCTGGCTTCCTCTAACAT
>JANWYC010000041.1 GCA_025057245.1 Aquificaceae bacterium
TACCTGAATGATAAACCCATACCTTTGGAAAAATACGAAAGGTCAAGATGCTACGCCATAGCACCAGACGGCTCTGGTTTCGTGTTGGGAACTGAGTGGTATGTTAGGTATTACGACTCAAAGGGCAATCTTTTGTGGGCAGTGCCTGTAAGAATTGCGTGGAGCGTAGGCATATCGTCAAACGGCAGGGTGGTTGTGGCGGGGCTTGAGGATGGGACTATCAGGTGGTATAGAGCATCTGACGGAAAAGAACTTCTGGCACTCTTTCCCCACAAGGACGGCAAAAGATGGGTCTTGTGGATGCCTGAAGGCTACTACGTGGCAAGTGAAGGCGGGGAAGAGCTAATCGGATGGCATCTCAATAGGTCTGCAGACGAAGAGGCGGACTTTGTGCCTTTATCAAAGTTCAAAGCCCTTTTCAACAAACCAGAAGTAATCAGAAGGTTGTTTTTCACCTATGACGTTAGGAAAGCCCTTGAGCTTACTGGTGTTCAAGCCCTTGAAGTAGGCGACGTAGCACCACCAACCGTTAGCATACTCTCACCAGAAGATGGTTCAAACCTAAGTAGCACTAACTTGATGCTAAGAGTCAAAGTGAGAAACAGCTCAAGAGAACCTGCGACCGCTCTGAAGGTTTTTGTGGATGGCAAGGAGGTATATGAACACAGGCTTTCTGGAACTCTAAAGCCCGAAGAAGTTTTGACCTTGAGCGTGAAAGTGCCAGAGAGGGACACTTTTGAACTCTCGGTAGTAGCACAAAACAGATACGTGGAAGGTGTGCCACAAAGCATAAGGCTTTTCTACAGAAAACCAACCAGCCCACAAGAGAGAGGTAGATGAGGTTAAAGCTCGCTTTCTGGATGCACGAGTCAACTAAACATAGGCTATCTATGTGAATAGCTAGATTTAACTTTTTCAAGACAACCATTACAAAAAGGCAAGAGTGAGTTAGTAAATAACTTTACCGACCAAGCCAGCACATAGTTAGCCCCGTTGTCTCAAGGTCAAGAAAGAGAGCTCTCGTCCCAATTAGGCTCTATTTCTGCAATTTTCCCGATTGCAATCTCGTTTCATGTCTGTTCCACTCTTACTTCCTCACCCAAACTCACTCTTAGCCTTTCTCTGGCGTTGTACTTGGGTAAGAAGAGCTCCATCAGACCGAAGCTACCACAGATGAGAGCTGGTTCTTGCTCGCTCCCTTGAAGAAAGTAAGAAACTATCTTAAGCTCTCTGTTTCTAAACGTTCCTCTTGAGTAGTTTCCACAAGGTAGGTTGGTGATGCAGTTTCCGTATCGGTCAAAGTATACGACCTTTCCCACAAGCCAACTCTGTTCTTTTCTTGGCTCTTCCCAGTGTAGCGTGAATTGGTATTCTATTTGACTTCCTAACTCCTCAAGCTTCACGCCCTTGCTTAGATAGGCACTCACAGGAGCGAAGACATCCCTTCCGTGAAAAGTGGAGCTTACACGCGGTAGTGTGTATTTTTCTATTTTGTAAGCCTTTGGTTTGTCTCCTATGCTTTTTATGGCAAGGTCAAAAAGCCCGTTATAAGGTCCCACAAAGGTATAATTACCAGCCCTCACTGCCACAGGAAGTCTTGAAGAGCCAACACCTGGGTCAACAACACACAGAAATATGGTATTTTCGGGAAAGTAGGAAAAATGCGCTCTCAGTAGCAGAGCTCCGTGCGTTATGTTAAAAGGTTCTACGTCGTGGCTTATATCCAATATTTTAGCGTCGGGATTTATACTGAGTATAACTCCTTTCATACAACCCACAAAACCATCGCTGTAGCCAAAATCGGTTAGCAGGGCTATTAAACCGCTCATACCTCATTATTTTACATGCCTAAAACACACTACAGGTCTCAAATACTGTTTGATGTTGAACCACTTTAAACTTGCTGTGTCTGACATGCAACTGTCTAATAAACCCCTTATCTCTGAGTAATAAGGATTTTGCAAATTCTTGCATAGTTAGCTCAAATCCTGAAGCGGTTGATTATCAAGCATTTGGACAAAAGATTTCTCAACTGGCATGTTAAACAGTTGCACGTCTGAAAAGGTGGTTGTGTTGTATATTTAAATTAGAGGGCTAATTACGGAAGAGCATGGTTAGGAAGATAGAAAGGTTATACTACTCGCTTAAGGATTACTTAAAGGACAAATATCAAAAAAGAGTGCAGAAAATTACCGTAGCTCTGCCCTTTACTTGTCCCAATATAGACGGCACTAAGGCAACTGGTGGATGCACATACTGTTTTTCTGGCACAAGACCCGCACACCTTGAGCCTTATGTTCCCTTACGCAGGCAGATAGAAGATGGTATGAAAAGGGCAAAAAACCGATACGGTGAGAACATACTATTCTTCGTGTATTTTCAGTCTTATTCCAACACTTACGGTCAGTATGACTATCTAAAATCGGTCTACGATACTGTGCTTAGCTTTGAGGAAGTGGTAGGTATAGATGTGGGCACAAGACCTGACTGCGCTCCCGAGTGGGTTCTTGACCTTCTTGAAAGCTACACGCAAAAAGGTCTTGAAGTGTGGGTGGAATACGGACTTCAAAGTGCCAACTTTAGCACGCTGAGGGCTATAAACAGAGCTCACGGAGTCTCTGACTTTGTGGATGCGGTGCTAAGAACAAAGAGAAGAAACATCAAAGTGTGTGCTCACATCATCCTTGGGCTTCCTGGAGAGGATAGGGAAGATATGATAGAGACCGCAAAGCTTCTCAGCAGTCTTCCCGTAGATGGTGTTAAAATACACCCACTTCATGTTATAAAAAACACAAAAATGGCGGAGCAGTATTTAAGAGGTGAGTTTAAAGTATTAAGCCTTCAAGAATACGCAGAAAGAGTTGTAGATGTGATAGAGGTGTTGCCTCCTAAGATGGTTATTCATAGACTTACTGGAGAGGTAGAGCCAGAAAGGCTTATAGCGCCAGACTACTGCACTTATGCAAAAAAGCACGAAGTGGTAAAGGCTATAGCTGACCAACTGACTGCAAGGGGAAGCTACCAAGGTTGTAAAATACCCTTTAACCGATGAAGAAACATCACTGGGCGCTGGTTTCCTTGAGCGTTAACCTGCTTCAGGCTCTCTTAAAGTTCGTTGCCGGTTTTCTAACTGGAAGCCTTTCTATGATAGGTGAAGCGGTGCATTCTCTCTCAGACTCCTTTGCGTCCGTGGTTGCTTTCATTACTATAAAGTTTTCTGACAGAAAAACGAAAAAGTTTCCTTACGGTCTATACAGGCTTGAGAACTTAGGTTCTATAGTGATAGCCTTTTTCTTACTGCTGACCGCTTATGAAATGATAAAAAGGGCTCTAGGCGAAGAAGTTTTTATAAAAGAAGAGTTTCTCGGACTCGGTCTCGTGGTCATAGTTTTTTCCCTTTTCAGCTCTTTAGGTCTTTCCTTTCTTGAGAGAAGGGCTGGTAAAAGGCTCAACTCTCCCACCCTCGTAGCGGATTCTTACCACACCCTTACTGATGCTTTTGGTTCCTCCCTTGTTCTTGTGAGTTTGCTGAGCGTTCAAATGGGATACCAGTTAGACAGGTATTTTGCCCTTGGAGTTGCCCTTCTCATCAGCTATACCGCCTTTACCATACTCTGGAGGGAGGTATCCGTGCTTTTGGATGTATCTGTGGACGAGGAGACTTTAGGTAAGATAAGGGATGTGCTTCTCTCCTTTCCAGAGGTAAAGGAGATAAAGGGGCTTTTTGTGAGAAGTTCGGGAGGAAAGCTGTTTGCAGACGTTGTCCTCTTACTGGAAGGCAGAGACTTTATGAGAATGCACCAGACGGTGGATAGCATAGAAGAACTGCTAAAGCAAGAAGTGAAAGAGTTAGACATGGTATTTATACATTACGAGCCTGCGGAGGAGGAAGCCTTTAGAGTGGGAGTTCTTGTGGATGAGAAGGGGGATGTATGCAAACAATTTGAAAAAGCGAGGGAACTTCTTATATTCGGAAGTTCACCAGAGAGGCTTTCCATAACCCATGAAGACGAAAAAGACCTATCAGAGCTCATAAGAAGTAAGGGACTTTTAGTTGTGGTCTGCGGACAACATCCTTTATCTTCTCAGGCTAAGGGAGTGCTTACTCAAGGGGGCGTTTTTGTCTGGGAAACAGAAGAGAAGAACCCTTACAAAGCCCTTAGAGAAGTAATCTACGGTCTATGGAGCGTTCAGAATAAAGATATAGCAAAACCTATGTCCGATAAGCCCGTTTAGGTTTTGTCTCCTTCTGTATTTACTATGTGTGGTATTCAAACATTTTACAACCTAAGTTTGATTTTACAGAAAACTCCAAAAATTCCTGTGAGTCAGTGTTGAAAAGTTTATTAGACTAAACAAAAACGATTATAAGTAGATTGAGAAATTACCCATGACGAAGCTTTCCTCTGAAAAAACTATAAGCAATAGAATAACCATAAAGGTATGCAAGCAAAGTTATACCTTTTCTCCACCTGCTTACAGCATTAAAACTCTTCACACAGCTTATCACACCCTCTACCACTTGCCTTATTGACTTGTCCTCCTTGCTCTTATATACATTCACAACCTCTACACCTTTGTATCCTCTATCTCCATACACCTCAGCATCTTCTACCAAACGCCTAAACCATGCACTCTTTACCTTCCTTATCTTGTAAGCTTTTGCCTCATGCACGCTACCATATGTAAACCACAAGTCATAAACCACTCCATAGTAGAGCTCTTCAAACCGCATTCTCTTGCCATAGTGAACGCTGTATATGTTTCTCTTCTTCTTTGTCCAGAAAACTTTGCCAGAAAATCCTTTTATCTTCTGAGTTCTCGCTCTGTTTGTGTCTGCTAACGGCAGTATTGTGCCATTTACTATAAGCTTTAGCTTTTTGCCACTCAAAATCTTCAAAAAGGCACTATTAGAACTTTCCAGAGCATGAACTGTTAACTCTTCTCTGTCTTGCTTTTCTAAATATGTGGTAGGAGTTTATGCCTGGGTCTATGAGGAGTCTGGCGAGCATAAGGACTGGCGAGTGTGTGAACTATGAGAGTATGAAAAGCGTCATGATTTGCTGGTCTGAAACTTTTGGCTTTTTTCATGCTTTTGGTTTTGACTGTGTAAAGTTGTAGAAGGCTTCTACCTGATTTCTCACCCGACGTATTTTTCATATAATAAATAGTAAAACGGCTAAGGAGGTAAAAACCATGAAGCTATTCGTGCTTATCCTTCTAACTTTTAGTTTTCTGTTTGCTCAGCCAAAGCCCTTTGGTCTTGAGTTTGGCGTCACTACAAAAGAGCAAGCCTTGAGCATAATAAGGAAAGAGGGCGGTAGAGTGGTAAACTCAGGAAACAGAGTTGTAAAGGGGGACATAGTAAATCCTGAGATTGAAGGGGTGGTGGTAAGGGGGCTTCCAGTGGAAAACCTGCAAGAAGCCACTTTTTGGTTTTATAAGGGTAGGCTTTTTAAGATTGACTACACCTTTCCCCTTTCAATGAACAAGGAAGAGTTCTACGTGCTACACAAACAGCTAAGCCAAAAGTATGGAAACCCAAAAAGATATGTAAAGCCTTACCTTGCAGATGGTATAGCGGATTGGAATTTTGGAAATGTGCGCATGTCCCTTATAGCTCCTTGGGTTTCTTGGAATATGTATCTCGTGTATGAACATGTTCCTACCTCAAGGCAAGCGGACATAAGCGACCAAGAGGTTTTTGAGAAAGAAACCGCCAAGCCAAAGCGTGGGCTTTAAGGAGTATGTTTATGCGCAATCCGTCTTTTTACCTTAGACTAAACTAACAGTGTAGTGTCACTTTTCTGTCTCTGCTCTCATGCGTGACGCTTTAGAGTCTTTGTCTTACGATGGTTTTATGATACACTTTTCTACGTGCGTGACACTCTCTGGAAAAGGTGTGAACTAATTCAGAAGCTGGGCGGTTTGCCAGAGCCTAAGGTAGAGAACAGAGAATGGCTCTACTTGTTTTCTGAAGAAAGCAGGAATTCTATAGCTATAGAAGGCTTATTCGTATCGGAGAAGGAGTTTAAAGATATAGTGCTAAGAGGAAGCAAACCTCGTAGCAGGTCGGAAGAGGAAGCCTATAACTATTACAGGACCGCTCTATACTTTTATGGTCTTGCTTAAACAACTGCGTATATGTCCCTTAGGCTTCTCCCCTCTTCGTCCCAATCAAGCCCGTAGCCTACCAGAAAGAGATTAGGCACTTCAAAACCTACAAAGTCCGCATGAAAGTTTATCTTCCTTCTCTCTTTCTTGTCCAGAAGTACGCAAGTTTTTACTTGCCTTGCACCTTTGAACCGTAAAAGTTCGTATACCTCCGCTAAAGTGTAGCCTGTGTCTAAAATATCGTCCACTAAAAGCACCTTTAGACCTTCCAAGCTTCTGTCTAAGTCTTTGACTATCTTTACATTGCCTTGACTCTCTTGTGAAGAGCCGTAGCTGGAAACCCAAAGAAAGTCCACTTGCACGGGAAAGCTAAAGGCTCTAACTAAGTCCGCAGTGAAGATAAAAGCTCCCTTTAGAAGGCTTACCACGAGGAAAGGCTTGCCAAACTGCTCTTCTATCTCCTTTGCAAGGCTTTTGACCCTCTGTTTTATCTGCTCTTCAGGTATCAGAAGCTTCAGCGGTCTTCCCTTTATCTCCATCTTTATCCTCCAGCTCAAGCAGCATCATAAGTGCATCCTCGCCGTCAGAGTAATATCCTTCCCTCTCTCCAATTATCTTAAAGCCCACAGACTTGTAGAGCCTTATGGCTCTAATGTTAGACTTTCTCACATCAAGGAAAAAGGTTTTCGCCTTTCCCCTAAAGTATTCTACTAAAAATTTCATAAACTTTTTACCATATCCTCTGCCCCACAGGCTCTTTTTTATGGCAAAGGACATAAGCGTAGCTTCGTTAAAAACCAACCAAACTACCGCATAACCAATCACACTGTCTTCTTTCTGAAACACAAAGCTATATGAGTAGTTAAGTTCAAACTCCCTTTCAAAGGCTTCCCTGTTCCACGCATCAGACTTAAAACACTCGTTGTTTATATTTAGAACTTCATCTAAGTCTTCTTTTTGCATCCTTCTTATCACTTCTTCACGACTAACTAACTCCATGGTAGAGAGCCACTAACCATACATTCTCTGCGCTTTTCATTCAAGGGGCTTTAAGTATGTTATGCAAAACTGCTATCTTTTCAAGTCGCTTAGCTCCCTTGCTGCTGCGTAAAGCACCGCAGTTGCGACCACATCTGAGCCAACCCTTGCAGTGCCTTTCATCTTGGAAAGGCTTTTCTTAAGAGATATTACTTCCAACTCGAGGATAAGCTGGTCTCCCGGATAAACCGGGCGTTTAAATCTAGCTTCGTCAATACCAGCAAACACAATGGCATACTTGCCTATTTCCAAGTCAAGGGACTTTATCATCAAAATACCACCTACCTGAGCCATAGACTCAAGTATGTAAACCCCGGGCATTAGAGGAAAACTAGGGAAGTGTCCCGTAAAAACAGGCTCGTTGGCAGACACATTCTTCAGACCCACTATTTTCTTACCAAGTTCCATCTCAAGGATTCTATCTACGAGCAAAATGGGACACCTGTGAGGTAGAATTTGCATTATTTCTCTTGTGTCAAGCATCTCTAAAAATTATATTAGAAGAGCCAGACCAACGCAAAAACTTTTGTCGCTTGTCAGTAAAACATTCTCTGTCAGTTTACAACTTTTCTTTCCTAACTCTTTGTAAAAGGTTATGGGCAAGCCTTGTAGGTTCTGGCACTCTGTAAAGGGATGTTTTCAAAACCAACTCAATGGCAGTCTTTAGACTTATCCTGTGTCCTACGGATACAAACATAGGCTCTGTGTGGTCTTTTGTTCTTAATACCGCTCCTACCACAGCCCCTCTGTAGGTAAGGTA
>JANWYC010000042.1 GCA_025057245.1 Aquificaceae bacterium
TTTATCTGACCTCCTCGCCATCAGAAGGATGGGTTAGCTTTGTAAGACCATCCCCAGAAAGCTTCCATCCAGTGCCGGGTAAGGAAGGCGGTCAGCTTAAATTTGTCCTCACATCAGACCCAAAGACGCTAAACCCTGCTCTGGCACAGGAAACCTCCTCAACCGCGGTAATTTCAGACCTTTTTAGCGGTCTTACAAAGGTAGACCTCAAAACCATGCAGGTGCTCCCAGACCTATCAGAAAGGTGGGAGGAGAAGGAAGGTGGTAAGGTTTACGTTTTTTACCTAAGAAAGGATGTAAAGTGGAGCGACGGTAAACCCTTTACCGCGGAGGACGTGGTCTTCACTTACAGAGACATATACCTGAACCCTAAAATACCTAACTCCACTGGTGACATGTTCAGAGGGCTTTTGAAAGGGGAGGAGGACGTAAAGAACTTCGTAAAGCAGGTGGATAAGTACACGGTGGAGTTTAGGCTTCCTCAACCCTTTGCACCATTCCTAAACGCTCTATCCGCAGCCATACTACCAAAGCACAAATTAGAAAAACACGTGAAAGATAACACCTTTATGACCGCATGGAACGTCAACACAGACCCGCGAGAAATTGTAGGCACTGGTCCTTATGTGCTTACAAAGTACGTTAAAGGTGTTCTGGTGGAATACTCCGCGAATCCTTACTACTACGAGAGAGACCAGTATGGAAAACAGATGCCCTACATAAAGAGTAGGGTAGGATACATACTCCAGGACCCAGATACTGCCATCCTGAAGTTCTCTCTGGGAGAGGTGGACTACTTGGGCGTTAGACCTCAGGACTTGCTTTTCGTAAGCAACATAAAAGGCGTAAACCTTTTTGACCTTGGACCCACACCTTCCACCACCTTTTTGGTTTTTAACATGAACCCAAAAGCGGATATTCCCAAACACAAACTAAGCTGGTTTCAAAACGAAAAGTTTAGAAAGGCAATATCCTACGCAATAGACAGGGAAGGCATATGCTACTTGGTATACAACGGGCTCGCTGAACCCCTCTACGGTCCTATCACACCTGCCAACAGACCCTATTATGAGAAGGGACTTTTTCCAGTTTACGAATACGACCTGAAAAAGGCAAAGGCTATCTTGGAAAGCATAGGTTTTAGAGACAGGGATGGGGACGGTTGGCTGGAAGACGCTCAAGGGAATAGGTTAGAAATAGTCTTGTTGACAAACGCAGGAAATAAGGAAAGGGAAGCCATAGGCAACATGATAAAGGAGGACTTGGAAAAAATAGGCGTGAAGGTCGTATTCAGACCTATAGACTTTAACACCTTGGTTAGCAAGCTAACCTCGCCCCCCTTCGGCTGGGAGGCGGTCATCATAGGTCTTACAGGTTCTATGGACCCACACTTTGGGAGAAACGTTTGGCACTCTTCTGGAACTCTACACATGTGGCATCCCAGACAGGAAAAACCACACACAGAATGGGAAAGAGAGATAGACGAACTTTTAGACAGAGGTGCGGTAGAGACAAATCTTGAGAAGAGGATAGAGCTCTACAGACAAGTTTACAGAATAATAGCGGAGAAACAGCCTCTAATATTCTTGGTAACTCCCAAAAGCATGCTGTCCGCAAAAAAGGAGCTGGAGAACCTCTTCCCCACCGTTTGGGGCTGGTATAGAGAGGAAGCACTTTTCCTCAGGTGATAAGCTCTTTTAACCTTTCCTTTAGCACTCTGTAGGCTTCCTCTCGAACTATCTGAACTATGTCAACGCTTAGAAAGACATCTCTTACCTGTTCTCTTATGGCTTCCGTTATGACCTCTTCCAACTTTCTTGAAAGATGCTTTTTAATCTCCTCTTGGCTTATAACCTGAGAGAGAACAGAGAGGAGTTTTTCCTGGGAGAGCTGGCTTTTTATCGCATCGCTAAGAACTAAACTAAGGTTTTCTATCACATCGCCTACTTCTCTTGGCTGTGGTGCTTGCTCTGGTATGGTTTCTTCCTGAGGCGGTGGAGCCTCCTGAGGTGGCGGGGTCTCCTCAAGTGCCAAGATTTCCTCGATGAGTTTGGACTCCTCGGTGGGTGTGAGCTCCTCCAACTGCAACACTTCTTCGGGCGTTGTTTCCTTTTGAAGGATTTGAGATTCTATAACGCTGTCTAGCAGGTCCATAATTGGCTCTTCATGAGAGCTGGAGGGTAAAGCCTCCTCTAAAGCTAACTCCTCTTCCGTAGATAGCTGAGTGGGAGCTTCTCTAAGAAGTTCAAGAGCCTTTTGTATGGCTGTATCCAGCTCCGCATCCCTCGCAAAGGTGTATTTCTTTTTGAGTGGAATATCTTCCAGCTCTATGCTAAAAATCTCATCCACCAGCAAAATATAGGGCTTCTCAACCAGCTCTTCTTTATTGGACATGTCTATCAAAGTCCTGCGGGCAAGCGTGCCCAGTATGGTATCAAAGACTATAAGGTCTGCCTCCTTAGCCTTTTCCATGATTTCTCTCATGTTTTTAACTTCAACCACATCCGCTTCGGAGGAGAGGGCTTTCCTAAGTTTATTAACAAGATTGTTATCAAAGGAGACTACCATTAGCTTTTTCCTTTCGGTTAGCTTTTCCTCCTCAAAGCTGACCTCTGGGGGTGGTTCTTCAGAAATGGGAATGGGCTCTGGCTCCTCGGGCTCAAAGAAAAACTTTTCAAGAACAATCTCCTCTTCCTGTGGTAAGACTTCTTGCTCTGGAACGCTCTCTTCTTGCTTGGGCATACTCTCCGCATCCATGATAATCGCATCCCTTATTTTGTCTACCGCCTCATCCCTTGAAAGTTTTAACTTCTTAGGTGGTGTTATGTTTTCCATATCCACGGGGAATATTTCGTCAACTAAGATTATGTATTTTGCATCCTTGAACTTCTGGTTATACATCCTGTTTATGTCCTCTTCAGATATGGAAGCGGCCACCGCATCGTATATAATCACATCCATAAAAGAAGAGACGGTATTTACAGCCTCTTCACCGTTCTTCACATCCAACACGTTGTATTCCTTCAGAGTTTCCTTTAGCTTGTTTACAAGGCTTTTGTCAAAGGATACAAGAAGTATGTTCATGTTTTACCCTCCATCTTTCTAATCGTATCGTCCAAAAGATTTTTTGCTTCCCGCATGCTCTCTTGGGGGATAACACCGCTTAGAGCAAAGGATGCTCTCAAAAGTTTTAACCTTTTGAGAATCTCTTCCTCCTGCATCTTAGCACTACTTTGAGTTTGTTGAAGAGCTACAACTTTAACATCCTCTTTAGTAAACATGTAAATCCCAGAGAGAAGTAGCACAAGTCCTGAAAGGGAAATACCCATGATAAAAGGTCTTTCAAAGAGGACGCCTAAATAATCACCCAAGCTAAACCTTTTTGTGTAAACGTAGAACTGATAACCTGCACCCATACGGTTTGCGGATGAATAGTCCTGAAGGCTTATAGGCAGTAAGGTGTTGCTGGTCGTTACCTGCTTTCCATCTTGCGTTCTCAGGAAGAAGATGTTCTCTTCTTGAGCTGGCAGTTTTATAAGGCTCTCTCCTGCGTGCAAACCTTGCAGAAGGCTAACCACGTTCTGATTTATCTTTGAGAGTTTGGTATTTGCGTATATGTCAAAGGCAATCCACTGACCGAAGAGGAAAAGAAGCACACCTATTAAAAACAACGCAAATCCAGCGGTTTTAGACATATTAACCTCCCACCGTAAGGTTTTCTATAAACAAGGATGGAGCTCCCACATTACCATAGAACCTCAGGTCATTTCCCACGTCTACCACCAAGCTTAACAACTCTTTTATGTTGCCTCCTATCACCACGCCCCTCACGCTCTGCTCCTTCTTTCCCTTACGGTATATTATACCCGATGCACCAAGAGAAAAGTCTCCTGAAACGGTATCCACGGTATGAAGACCCATCAGGTCTGTTACAAGAAACACCTCATCTTGCTCAAGCAGGTCCTCAAGGCTTCTATCCCCAGGCTCTATGTAAAGGTTGGTTATGTCGGAGACAGGAAGACTTTTAAAACCGCCCCTTATAGAATTGCCAGTGGGCTCTGCGTTTGACTTAATCGCAGTGTAAGTGCTGTGCAGGAAAGTGAGAAACCTACCCTTCTCCACTAGAACGTTTCTACGCATGAAGTGACCCTCCGCATCTACGGGCAGACTGAGAAAACCCTTCTCCTTTACCCCATCGTCAACTATGGTGAGCTTTTCAGAAAACACCTGCTGACCCTCCATACCACTGAGGAAGGTTTTACCCTTTACCAAACTATCACCGAGAAATATGGGACTGAAGGCTTCCAACAGGGATGCGCATGCTTCTCTGTAGAGAACTACTGGCATCCTTCTGGTTTCAAAACTGGAAGGTTTTAAAGTGGCAGTAGCCTTGAAGACCACCTCCTGAACCATATCCTGAAAGGGAACATCCCTAAGCCTTCTTGCACCCACATAGCTGTATGATATAGATTGGTCTCCTCCTTCTTCCACAAGCACAGACATAGAAGATGTATACCACGTGCTTCTGTAATTGTAGAAAAGCCCACAAGAGCTAAAGCAGAAAACCTCCATGTCCGTCTCATTTAAACTGACGTTCCTAACACCCTTAACTCTACCATCCAAGCTTTTGGCATACCTTTCCATATTTATGACCATCTCTATCTTGTCCTCCAAAGAGCTCTCCAAACCGTCTGAGTCGTAGTAGGTTTCCAACTCTCCAAGATTTTTACAATTTCCCAGCGTAAAACCTTCATCTGGTGGTGTTATATGGCAGGCTTCCTTTGCCATCTTTACGCAATCCTTCACAGAGGATGCTTCCAAACTTGTAGTAAAAGAAAAACCCATCCTTCCATTTCTAAAAACCCTTATACCTACGCCCGCATCTTCTGAAGTGGACAGTTTTTCAACAGACTCTTGAGAACCTTCTATGAGTTTTTTCCTTTTCCTCTCAAAATAAACCTCATATTCATAATCTCCACCGAGCACTTCCTCTACCCAACTCTTGAGTTTCTCCATTCTCACAATTTTAAAAGAAAAACGTAAACCGGTGCGGTAAAAAGCAAGGAGTCAAACCTGTCCGTAAACCCACCGTGTTCTCCCAAAACCCCAGAAAAGTCCTTTACGCCAACCTGTCTTTTTATAAAACTCTTGAACAAGTCACCCATGACTGCGCTGGGTATTAAGAGCATAGACCAAACAAACCCCACAAGCCCGTGGAACGCTAAGAGCACTACCAGACCAGCCACCGCACCACCCAGAAGACCTTCCCACGTTTTCTTAGGAGACAGCCTTGGTGCCATAGGGTGCCTACCCAGATTTTTACCCACATAGTAGGAGAACACGTCTACAGCCCACACAAAAAGCAGAAGCTTTAAAATTTGATAGCCTTCAATGCTTTTTAGTTCAAGTAGAAAAACAGGTAATAAGCCGGCGTAGATACATATTAGCATGCCCTTTAGCATGTCCTCCATATGCCAGCTTTTCCATCCTGCGTAGAGGGAAAGGAGAAGGGATGCAACAATCCCAAGCTCTAAAGCTACAGAGCCAGTTAAGAAGGTTAGAGCGGTGGGGTAATAAGAGTCCTTACCCAGAACCTTTGAAACCTCAAAGCCTATGAGAAAAGAGAGTATAAAGACGCATGCATAAAAAAGATAATACGGTAGGAAAGACACCAAAATAGCTATAAAACCTACTAAGAGACCTATAAACTCTCTACTCCTGAAGAACTGCGCCAAACCTTCTCTCCCTTTTTGAGTAGTCCTCAATAGCTTTTAGGAGCTCTTCCCTTCCAAAGTCTGGCCAGTAAGTATCCGTAAAGTAGAGCTCTGTGTAGGCTAAGTGCCACAGTATAAAGTTGGATATTCTTCTCTCCCCCCCAGTTCTTATAAGAAGGTCAGGCTCTGGTGCATCCACTAAGTCAGAAAAGAGCTTAAAGTTTCTCTCCTCAAGTTCCACGCCCTCTTTTATCATTCTGTTTACAGTTCTTATGATTTCGTCTCTACCGCCGTAGTCTAACGCAAGAAACACGCGAAGCCTCTCCGTCTCTGGTTTTATAACTTCTACTCTCTGTATCTCATATAACAAGCTGGATGGTATCCTATCCCTCCTACCTATAAAGCGCACTCTTATACCTCTTTGTGTCAGCTTATGAGCATTCTCCTTCATGTACCCTTCGAGAAGTCTCATGAGAGTTTTCACTTCTGTCTGGGGTCTTTTCCAGTTTTCCGTAGAGAAAACGAACAAGGTTAGCCACCTTATACCCAGTTCTAAACAAGCATCTACCAACTCCTCAGCCCTTTTAACACCCTGATAGTGTCCCGCTACCCTAGGCAAACCCCTGCTTCTTGCCCAACGTCCGTTCCCATCCATTATAACCGCCAAATGTTTCAACGCCCTCATATTACCTACTCAGCTTGATCCTCGCTCTGGTAGCCTCTTCAGATTGTGGATACTCTTTAACTATGCTTTCAAACATCTCCCTCGCCCTTTTACTCTCTCCCTTCTGCTCGTAATACAGTCCTAGCTGATACAGAACCGCTGGCATTTTGTTGCAGTCTACCATCTCCCTTCTTTGACATCTCTCCACCATGGTTAACCAGACCGCCTCAGCCTTTGCGAGCTCCTTCATGTCCCTGTATATGACACCTAACCATAAATAGGCATTATCGGTGAGTGGTGTTTTGGGATATTTCTTTATAAACTCTATAAACTTCTCCTTTGCTTGGTTTAGTTGCTTAAGTTGGTAAAGTTGGAATGCTTCGTTATACTCTTTCTGATAGTCTTCATGATAGAGTAATTGCTCTTGTCTTTGTTTTGTATCTATCTTAGATGGAGGTTCCTGTCTTTGCTGGGCCTCCAGCGTAGATGGAGGTTCTTGTCTTTGCGGAGCTTCTGCTAGTTGCTGTGGCTTTTCCTGTTTAGGCTCTGGGACTTTCACAGGAGCTTCTTGACCGACTCCTCCTCTCATCTTAAGCTTTTCCACTTCAAGCCTAACACCTGCTAAATTCTCGGAGAGAGTATCTATCCTACCCTCCGCTCTAAGGTTTCTCTCTTCAAGTATGTTCTGTTTTTCCTCGAGCTTGGCTATTCTGTTTTCAATACTTGCCATCCTTTTCTCAAAGTCTTCCTTTGTAACCGCACCACAAGAGGCAACTGAAACTCCCGCAAGAATCACGGTAATAAAAATTCTTTTACTCATTTACTAGAATTATAACACCTTCACCTTATAAACTGAGTGAGAGATTCAAGTAATATAGTCTCCAAGACTTGTCTTGTGAAAGTCCTAAACTCTTTGTGGATCAGGGGTTATAAATTTATCTGAGTTAACTTTTACAACCAAATTTAACCTTTAGCCTCTCTTCCACATAGGGATGAACGAGACCCTTCAAACACCCGCAGTAAGACGCTATATCCCTGACTATTGTGGAGCTTATGTGTATGTAGTCCTGAGATGGCATCATAAAAACCGTTTCAGCTTTTGCCAGCTTGTAATTGTTCATAGCAATTTGGAGCTCATATTCAAAATCCGTAAAAAGCCTGACGCCCCTGACTATAACCTCAAGCCCTTCTGTTTTCATAAAATCTACCAAAAGACCATCAAAACCCTTTACTTCTACACCTTCCAAACCTTCCACCATTTTACTGAGCATGGCTACCCTTTCTTCCAGGCTGAACAACAGGCTCTTTCTGGGATTTCTC
>JANWYC010000043.1 GCA_025057245.1 Aquificaceae bacterium
CTTAACACTATACCGCTTCAGAGTTTAGGTTTGAGTTTATAAGACGCTACAGGAACGAAAAGACTTGTTAGACAGTTGAATGTTAGACACTGCACGACATTCGTGCTTTGGTTCACAGGAATTTTAGCTCTTTGTGGAATTAGGTTTATTTTGCCAAGTGGTTGAATATCAAACCCTGTAAGTTATTTTTGGACATGATATTACAATTAAACCAGACCTCTTACCGTTGGCTTGCAAAAATTTCAAGACTCTCTGCGAAGCTGAGTTCACATTATAAAACGCTTGAATATCAAGCTTTACAAGGCGTTCCCGCACATGACAATCTTTTGACTAAATAGGCTTAACTGCGTGTAGCGTTAGTTTTCACAGCTTGTGAGTTATGAATGCTATTAAAGCAAGAAAAAGTATGCGTAAACTATGCCTACAACTATTCTGTAAACGCCGAAGGGTAGGAAAGAGTATTTTGAAAGCAAGCCCAGAAGCATTTTAACGCTTAGTATGGCAAAGACAAAGGCTGTGATAAAACCTACAGATAGAACCTGCCATTCGCTCGCTTGAAACTCTCCGTGAGACTTATACAGGTCATAAGAAGTGGCAATTAACATGGTGGGAACTGCCAGCAAGAAGGAAAACTCCGCAGAGGCTTTTCTGTTCATGCCCATAAGCATGCCACCTATAATGGTAGCTCCTGAGCGTGAAACACCCGGTATCATCGCCAAGCTCTGAAACATGCCGATAGCAAATGCCTTTGTGTAGCTTAGCTCTTTTATTTCTGTCATATAGCAAAACTTCTCACACAGCCTGTCCGCAAAAAGGAGAAAGACTCCACCAAGAATCAAGGCTACTACAACCACCACGTCGTTGCCTATAAGATAACCCCTTATCAGCTTGTATAGGCTAAAGCCTATAACGCCAGTAGGTAAGAATGCTACAAAAACCCTTTTCCACAGCTCCACATCCGTAGCCAGCCTGCGCCAGTATAGGAATGCTATAGCTATTATAGCTCCCAGCTGTATGGATATTTCAAAGCTCTTGGTAAACTGGTCATGAGGAATGCCCAGAATATGTGCGGTCAGTATGAGATGTCCAGTTGAAGATATGGGAAGGAACTCTGTCAGTCCTTCCACCGCACCGAGTATTATGGCTTGTTTTGTATCCACTACAGCACCTCCGCATATATGCCTTTTAAGTAAAGCGTGTTTGGTATTTGTAAAAGCCAAGGATGGTCAAGGTCCTGAAAGCTCTTCCCTATTATCCTCACCCGCTTTCTCACATCCTTTACCGCTTCAAACAAAGCTTTTAGAAGATGCTCTTCCGTAATATGAAAAGAACAGGAGTAGAAGGCTATATAACCCTGCGGTTTTACTATATGCAGAGCTCTTATCAAAAGCTCTTTATATCCCCTCATGGCGTTTTGTATTGAAGAGCTACTTTTGGCAAAGGGAGGAGGGTCCATAACCACTAAGTCAAACTTCCTACCCTCAGATTGAAGTTTTCTCAGGTAGTCAAAGGCGTTGGCTTCCACCCACTCTATACCTGACAGGTTGTTTAGCTCTGCGTTAAGCTTTGCGGTCTGAAGCGCTCTATCAGATATATCTACCGCCACTACCTTCTCCGCACCAGCCCTTTTCATGTTCAATGCAAAACCACCAGTATAGCAGAACAGGTCAAGACAGTGGCTCTTTTCCCTTACCAACTTTCTGATAAACCTTCTCTCTCTTCTCTGGTCTAAGAAGAAGCCTGTCTTCTGACCTGCGGATATTTGAACTTTATACTTAAGGTCTCCCTCCGTTATAACCACTTCCTCTGGCACGCTTCCGTGTACAACACCCTCTTCGTCCTCCATGCCTTCTGAAGAGGACGCATACTCGCCAATCTTTTGGTATATGCCCTTTGGCTTAAGAAGGTCAACGAGAGCCTCAAAAACCCAGTGTTTAAGCTTACTCATTCCGTAAGTGCTTAGCTCTACTACCACATAATCCCCGTAAACGTCCACTACTAAACCCGGTAGTAAGTCACCTTCTGAATGCACCAGCCTGTAGGCATCGCTTTGTAAGTTTAACCTCTTTCTGTATTCTATAGCCTTCTGTATTCTTTTCCTTATTAACTCTTTGTCTATAGGCTCTTCCTTTTCAAAGGAAAGAATCCTTACGCTTATGGCTGAGTCTGGGTTTACGTAGCCGTAGCCGAGAAACCTGCCTGCGTAGTCTCTTACTACCACAAGGTCGCCCTTTTGGGGCTTTTTGGAGTAGCCCATAATATCTCTTTTGTAAACCCACGGGAAAAAGGCTCTTATACTATCTTCTACGCCGGGTTTCACCCTTACTTGTATCATCCATACTCAACCAACATCCTCCCAGCCACCTCCTGAGCTTTGTCTTTACCTACCAGCCTCTCCGCCAGCTTTAAGCCAAAAAGTAGAGCGGTTCCGGGTCCTTGACTTGTCACTATGTTTTGGTCTTCCACCACGGGGCTATCTACAAACTGAGCAGGCTTTATGTCTTCTATCAAGGAAGGGTATACAGTCGCCTTTCTACCCTGTAGCACCCCAAATTTTGCCAGAGCGGTGGGTGCGGCGCATATGGCACCTATTAACTTTTTCTTTTCCTCCATAGCCTTTACCAGTTTCTCCACTCTTGGGTCTTGTTTGAGTTTTTCCACACCCCCAGCTCCGCCGGGTAGTATTATTAGGTCAAGCTCTTCAGAATTTAAACTATCTACGGTCGTATCTGGCACTATCTTCACGTTCCTTGCGCTGGGAACTGGGTCTGGAGTAAGACCCGCAATGACCACTTCTACACCCGCGCGCCTTAGCACGTCAATAGGAGCTACCGCTTCCACTTCTTCAAAACCCTCCGCTAATATGATAGCCACTCTCCGCATAGTAGCACCTCCTTAGCTTATTATCTCCCTCTCCCTTACCCTCGGGTCTATAATGGCTAATAGTATATCCGCAAGCAGGTTTCCTACGAGAAGAAGGATAGTTCCTATGTAAAGCCCACCCATTACTAAGAACAGGTCTTGGGATAGCACCGCATCAAGCATAAGAGTTCCAAGCCCTGGCCAACCCACGATAATCTCAATAAGAGCGGCGCCAGACAAAAGCCCGGCTATTTCGTAGCCTATAAGAGTGGTAAAAGGGTTCATGGCGTTTTTTAGTATGTGCTTTATAACCACACCTTGAGATACTCCCTTTGAACGGAGCATAAGCACCATGGGACTGTTTTTTATTTCTATAACGCTACTTCTCATGAGCCTAACAAGACCTGCGGATGATACAAGGGTAAGAGTAAGCACGGGAACGAGCATGTGAGAGAGTAGGTCAACCACCTTACCCCACAAACTCAACTTGTGAAAGTCAGGACTATGTATCCCTCCGACGGGCAAATAGCCCGTCTTTGAAAGAAGCAAGAGCATAAGAAAGGCAAGGAAAAAAGAGGGAACAGACATAAACACGTAGCTAAACACCCTAATAGCCTTGTCTATGTAAGTGTCCTCTTTCATGCCAGCTATCAAGCCAAGGGGAACCGCTATAAGCCAAGAAAGAACTGTAGAACTCACGGTAAGCAGTAGAGTATTCCATACCCTTTCTCCTATAAGCTGTGAAACTGGTGCGTGGTATTGAAAGCTATATCCCAAGTCAAAGGTCAGTGCGGACAAGAGCCACTTAAGGTATTGTAGTAGAACATTCTGGTCAAGTCCGTATTGTTTTTTTAAAGCTTCTATCGTTTCCTGAGATATTTGTGGGTTTAGTTTAAGCTGGTCAAGATAGTCACCGGGTGCAAGCTTTATGATGATAAAAGAAAGGAAGGTGACCCCTATTAGCGTTATAAAAGCCTGAAAAATTCTGTAGGATAAGAACCACAACATTAGAAGTAATTGGCTATAAAGTGTTTAACCTCTGAAAAGTAGCGGTCTATTTCCTCTTTGTGTTTGTTTTTAACGTAGCGCACCAACTTGTAGTCATCCCAGTATCCTATTATGGGTATTTTGTCTCTCAATGAGTCCTTCTCCTCTATGAAGTATAGAAGAGCGGAGATAAAATCTTTTCTGGCTTCCTCTTTGAGCTCAAACTCTTCATCTGAGAGTATTCTGTACAACATTTTTGCGTCGAGTATTAGGTTTCTTACATACTCCATTGTAGGCGGAACAGACCTTAGCTTTTTCTCAAGAAGTTTACCCAGCTCCCGTATTTCAACCTGTCTGTAGCTCTTTTCTAATTTCTCCTCCATACGCTTGAATATTATACCATAGTCGCTCTGAGTGAAAAATTGGGACGGACGAAAACAATCCGCTAAAGGCTAATAGAGACACAGCAGTCATCTTCAGGAAACCACTAAGCTATCAACTCCCGGAAGCGGAAGCTCAAAACCTCAAGCAGGCATAGGCAAGCCAATGTGTCTAATATTTAATCGTCTAATAAGTCTCTTGCTCTCGGTTAGTAAGGGCTTTATGGTTCTTCATAAGGACAAGCTCTGAAGTGCTTGAGTGTCAAGCTCCAGATGGCATTTTTTGGACGGAGCGTAGGCAGGTTCAATCTCTACTCTAAAGCGGTATGTGGAGCAATTTCTCACACGGCGCATACTTATGAGATAACTCTAAAAGATTTTCAACCTCTGTTCTTCCGCAAGATACCTCTTTCTATACTATAATCTTGCACTATGGAAAAGAAGATAACCACTCCGCTGACGGAAGAGGTCATCCAGAGCCTTAGGGCTGGCGATAAGGTGCTTATAACGGGTTACATATACACCGCAAGGGATGCGGCGCATAAAAGGATGGTGGAAGCCTTGCAGAGGGGTGAGCCACTTCCTATTGACGTAAAGGGTCAGGTTATATACTACGTTGGTCCTACACCTCCAAAGCCAGGACAGGTTATAGGTTCTGCGGGACCTACTACTTCTACCAGAATGGATAAATACACGGAGGCACTTCTCAAGCTGGGGCTTAAAGGTATGATAGGTAAAGGTTATAGGTCTCCTCAGGTAAAAGAACTTTTGAAAAAATACAAGGCTGTATACTTCGCAGCGGTTGGGGGTGTTGCGGTGCTTCTTTCAAAGAGCATAAAATCTTCAGAGGTTATTGCCTACGAAGACCTTGGCACGGAGGCTATAAGAAGGCTATACGTGGAAGACTTTCCAGTGATAGTAGCCAACGATGTATACGGATGGGATGTTTTTGAGGAGGGGAGGAAGAGGTTTGCAAGGATAGATGTATGACTTTTCGTGAACTTATAGCTACGGGTTTTTATGTGGGAAAGCTCGGGTATGCACCTGGCACTCTGGGAACGCTTTTAGGCATACCTTTACTGCTTTTAATACATGGTTCATGGCTGTTTAATGGCATTTTTGCCTTGCTCCTATACTGGTTAGCGGTCTGGTCTGCAAACTACATGGTGGAGCTTAAGGGTGAGAAGGACCCAGAGGAGGTGGTCATAGACGAAGTGCTTGGCTACTTTGTTTCCTTTCTGTTTGTTGAACCGACGCTTAAGGCTATGATTGTGGGTTTTGTTACCTTTAGAGCTCTTGACATATTAAAACCCTATCCCATAAGACTCTTTGAGAGGCTTCCCAGAGGTCATGGCGTGGTGGCGGACGATGCGGTAGCTGGCTTGGTAAATTCTCTACTGTTGTATTTTCTGCTGAGATGACTTACACTTCTCAATAAGGTATGAGCGTTTTTTTAAAGTTTTTTCAATCCTTTTACGACTACACGGTGGATATACTCCCATACTTTCTTCTTGCGGTGGTAATTACATCCATACTTCAGGGCTTTACCAACCTTACTTGGCTGAGAAGAGCTCTTAGGGACGAGAAGACCGCACCCGTTTACACGGGTATAATTGCGGGCATACTTCCCCTTTGTTCCTGTTCCATGCTACCTGTGGCAAACCTTATAAACGGACTTTCAAGAACATACGCGCCAGTGATTTCCTTTTTAGTGGTAGCTCCCGTGGTCTCACCCCTAACTCTGCTCCTTACATACGGATACTTCGGCTTGCCTATGACACTGCTAAGGCTTTTTGGAACTTTGTTCTTCGCCTTGCTTTTTGCCTATTTAGTTGTTCTGTTTTTCAAAAAGCCAAGGTTTATACCACTTACTATAGGTGGAGGTTTGGAAAATAAAGGCTGGAAAAGGTTTTTAGACTACTTCAAAGAAAACTTTCTGGGAATAGGGAAGTATCTACTTCTGGGCATATTTATAGCGTCGCTAATAAAAACCATCGTGCCAACGAGCCTTATTGCACCAGTGACAAACAGCGTGCTTTCTTATCCCTTACTTTCCCTTTTTTCCATCCCTATCTATGTATGTTCAGGTGAGGAAGTGCCTATAGCTAAAGCTCTTGAAGAAATAGGTTTTAGTAAGGGTAGCACTTTTACCTTTATGCTGGGTGGAACTGGCGTTTGCATACCTACCGTGCTGGCTACCCTTAAGTTTCTTCCCAGAGGCTTGGTGGCTACTTATCTACTTTTCTGGGTTATCTTTTCTATGGCTATGGGCGTGTTTTACGACTTTGTGTTCTGGAAGCTTTAGTAAAGTTCTACTGCGGCGGTTAGAAACAACTCAACGAAGAGAGCTCTATTTAGCCAAACTGTCAAGCTAAGAGCAGTTCAAATTTAGGGCAACGGATTACTACCTTAAGAACAGGATAAGACGGTTGGTGTTAAACACAGCAAGTCAAGGGCGGAATCTTTTTCAAACAACGAAGATAGCTTTTGAAGCGTGATAGTCAGCCGTTTTAAAGCCCGAGTGTTTCAAACAGGCATATTTATCGTATGTTGTGCTTACGTTTGCAAATGATATTCATTTAGCTTATATTATAAACAATGCAAGTAGATGAGCTGAAAAGTAGGTTTGAGCAATTTCTTAAGCAAAAGGGTTATAAAATAACAAAGGGAAGGTTTGAGATTGTGGATAAAATAGCCAGTTATGGGAAGCACTTTGAAATAGAGGAGCTGGTGAGGTGGATAGCAAATCAGAACAAGACGGTTGCCAGTAGGTCAACGGTATATAGAACTGTTAGACTTCTTCAGGATTTTGGTGCCATAAGAGAGGTTATAAAGCTGGGCAACAGAACCATATACGAATTTGTAGCCGGAAAGCCTCATCATGAACACCTTATATGCGTAGAGTGCGGTAAAATCATAGAATTTTACAAAGACGAAATAGAAGAGCTTCAGGATAAGGTTTGTGAAGAGCATAGCTTTACGCCTTTAAACCACAGACTGGAAATCTTCGGCATATGTAAAGACTGTATGGAGAAAAGGACATGAGAGTGGAAAACTGGAGAATAGAACTAAAGACCACCAGAGAGGGACACATAAAGCGGTCAGAAGACTTCAGCTCTTACCTTAACGACGCTATGAAAGAGGTTCAAAGACCACCGCAGTATAAGGAAAACCTTCCCATAGATGCTAGAATACAGGCTAAGGTGGAAGAGGTCTCTCAGAAGTATTCAATACCCAGAGAGCTTATATTAGCCATAATTAAGCAGGAAAGCAACTTTAACCCAAGGGCTTACAACAAGAACAGAGATGGAACTGAAGACAGAGGTCTTATGCAGGTAAACTATCAACACAAC
>JANWYC010000044.1 GCA_025057245.1 Aquificaceae bacterium
CAAGACCCTGAGAAGGACATATACATGTACATAAACTCACCCGGTGGGTCAGTAACCGCTGGCATGGCAATATACGACACCATGCAATACATAAAGCCTGACGTGGTTACCATATGCCTTGGTCAGGCGGCTTCCATGGGTGCGGTTCTTCTCTCCGCCGGTGCAAAGGGTAAAAGGTATGCCTTACCCAACTCAAGAATCATGATACATCAACCCCTTGGTGGTATATCTGGACAGGCAACGGACATCATCATACACGCAGAGGAGATAAGAATGATAAGACACATGCTAAACGAGATACTTTCCAAACACACGGGACAGCCCTTTGAGAAGGTTGAAAGAGACGTGGAGAGGGACTACTTTATGTCAGCACAAGAAGCTATGGAATACGGTATAGTAGATAAAGTAATAGAGAAAAGGGTTTAACATGGCAAGGAAAAGATACGAAAGGCACTGCTCTTTTTGTGGAAGGTCTCAAAGCGAAGTGTTTATTCTCATATCAGGACCTAACGATACTTTCATATGCGATAGGTGTGTGGAAGCCTGCAACAACGTGATAAGGGAGCAAAGGAAGGAGCTCAGCAAACGCGTAGCCAAAGAGTTGCCAACACCCGAAGGGATTAAGAAGAGTCTTGACCAGTACGTCATAGGGCAGGAAAGGGCGAAGAAGGTTTTATCCGTAGCGGTTTACAACCACTACAAGAGGATAAGGGCTAAGGACATGGGTTTGAAGTTTGAAGATGTGGAAGTGGAAAAAAGCAACATACTTCTGATAGGACCTACTGGTTCTGGTAAAACCCTTCTCGCTAAAACCCTTGCCAGAATACTCGATGTGCCCTTTGCTATATCTGATGCCACCACGCTGACGGAGGCTGGTTACGTAGGTGAGGACGTGGAGAACGTGTTGGTAAGGCTGTTGCAGAATTGCGGTTATGACGTGGAGCTGGCACATAAGGGCATAGTATACATAGACGAGATAGACAAAATAGCCAAAAAGTCAGGCATAAACCCTTCCATAACGCGGGATGTGTCTGGTGAAGGCGTTCAGCAAGCACTCTTGAAGATAATAGAAGGAACCGTATCCAACGTGCCACCACAGGGCGGTAGGAAGCATCCCCATCAGGAGTTTATTCAGGTTGATACCACTGACATACTTTTCATATGCGGTGGTGCTTTTGTTGGGCTTGAGGACATCGTAAAGCGCAGGCTCGGCAAGTCTGTAGTAGGTTTTGAGGCGGAGATAAAGAAGTTTGAATCGGGCGAGAACCCCCTTCACTTTGTGGAAGTGGACGACCTTATCCACTTTGGTCTTATACCAGAGTTTGTGGGAAGGTTGCCAGTAATAGCGGTTCTTGACGAGCTTACGGAAGAGGAGCTTGTCAGGGTTTTGGTAGAGCCGAAGAATTCCATAGTAAAGCAGTATGAAAAGCTCTTGGAGATGGAAGGCGTGGAACTGGAGTTTGAGCAAGAAGCGCTGGTGGAGATAGCACGGGAGTCTTTGAGAAGAAAGACGGGCGCAAGAGGTCTTAGGGCTATAATGGAGGAGCTTATGCTGGATGTGATGTTTGAAATACCTTCAAGGAAGGATGTGAAAAAGGTGGTTATAACTCAGAAAACGGTAAAGGAAAGGCTAAAGCCCTATTACGTTATGAAGGAGGCTGTGTAAAAGCGGTGGTATGATTTTAGAGGGAGGATAGAGCCATGAAGAACACTTTTTTAGCCTTGCTGGTTGCCATGTCTGTGAGCTTTGCTCAGCAAAAACTCTCCTGCATAGATGCGGGAGTCATACTCTCCGAGTCCCGGTTTGTTAAAGGGAAGGAAAACGAGCTAAGAGCAAAGGCGGAGGAGTATCAAAAAAGACTTGACCAGATAAACAAGAGGCTTGAGGAGTTGAAAAAACAGATAGAAAGTAGAGCCATATCTCAAACCACCAGAGAGCAAAGGATAAAGGAATACCAGAAGTTAGAGGCGGAGGGTATGGAGCTTCAGCAAAGGGCGAACAGAGAGCTCTCCGAGACGCGAAGTAAGATGGAAGAGGAGATAATAAACACCGTCAGAAGTATTGCGGAGGACATAGCTAAAAGGCAAGGATACGTAGGCGTTCTTGACTGCGCCGCTTTCATATACAAAATCCCTGAACTGGACATAACCAGAGAAGTGCTTCAAAGGCTTGATGGACAGAAATGAAGCTGAAAGAGCTCTCTGAGCTTGTGCAGGGTGAGCTTTATGGGGATGGTGACCTGGAATTTAACCGCATATCCACGCCACAGAACCCGAAGGACAAGACGGTGGTATTCTGTCAAAGAGCGGAGGATGTGGAGAGGTTGAAAGGTCTTGAGGTTTTTCCCGTGGTCTCTCAGACGGTAGACTTTCCCAATTACATAAAGGTTAAAGAAGTTAGGCTCGCTCTTGCCAAGTTTCTCGCCCATGCTTACCCTGAAGAGCATCCTTCTGGCATATCTCCCAAGGCTTATATGGAAGAGGGAGTAAGTCTGGGCAAGGACGTCTACGTGGGTCCTTTCGTTTACTTGGGTAAGGATGTGGTGCTTGAGGATGGTGTTAAGGTGTATCCTTTTTGCTACATAGGTGATGGGGTGCGCATAGGAAAGGGTAGCGTGCTTTTCAGCGGTGTTCATGTATACCCCGGTTGTGTAATAGGTCAGGGCGTGAGAATTCATAGCGGTTCGGTTATAGGCGCGGACGGCTTTGGTTACTACATAGGCTCTGAGGGCATATTTAAACTGAACCACATAGGTAAGGTGGTGGTTGAAGACTTCGTGGAGATAGGTGCTAACACTTGCATAGACAGAGCTCTTATAGAAGAGACAAAAATAGGTAAAAACACAAAGATAGACAATCTGGTTCAGATAGGTCATAACTGCATTGTGGGAGAGTTTAACGTAATAGCAGGTCAGTCAGGTCTCGGGGGTAGTGTGAAAACTGGTAAAAACGTGGTGCTGGCTGGTCAGGTGGCGGTAGCAGACCATGTGAGCCTTGGTGACAACGTGGTGGTATCTGGCAAGGCTGGTGTAAGCAAAAACCTTGAGAGTGGAGGGGTTTACGGCGGAGGTATTCCTGCCATGGAGTGGTCAAAGTGGAAAAGACTTTATGCATACATTTTAAAACTTCCTGAGCTGTTCAAGGAGAGAAAGCATGAGGATAAGGATAGCACATAGCCCAGACTCTGACGACGCTTTTATGTTTTATGCCCTGACCGCAGGAAAGGTTCAAACGGAGCACTTCCAGATAGAGCATGTGCTGGCGGACATAGAGACCTTAAACAGGGAGGCGTTAAAGGGAGCTTACGAGGTCTCCGCCCTTTCCTTCCACGCCTATCCCTACGTGGCGGACAAATACCTTGTGCTACCCAGTGGTGGCAGCGTGGGTGATGGTTACGGACCTTTGGTCGTTTCAAGGGAGAGTCTGAAAACTTTAAAGGGTAAAAGGGTTGCGGTGCCCGGCAGGCTTACCACAGCTTACCTTACGCTAAAACTCTACGAGCCAGACTTTGAAGAGGTGGTTGTTCCCTTTGACAAGGTGCTTTATGCGGTGCGAGAGGGCACGGTGGATGCGGGGCTTGTCATACACGAGGGACAGTTAAGCTATGCGGATATGGGTCTGGAAAAGGTGGTGGACTTGGGTCTTTGGTGGAAGGAGAAAACAGAACTTCCCTTACCACTTGGCTGTAATGTTATAAGAAGGGACCTGGGATGGGAGAACATAAAAAAGTTTGAGGTTCTTATGAGAGAGAGTATAGAATATGCCCTAAAGCACAAGGAGGAAGCTTTGAGCTTTGCCAGAGAGTATGCCAGAGACATAAAGGAAGACCAAGAAAGAACCGAGAGGTTCGTGAGCATGTATGTAAACCAGAGGACTCTTGACTACGGAGAGGATGGAAGGCAAGCGGTAAAAGTTTTGCTACAGATGGGCGTGGAAAGGGGTATAATTAAAGCTAACATGCCCAGCGTTATGTTTAGCGATGAGGTGGAAAGCCTATGACTGCGCTACCACAGGAGCTCTATAAAAGGCTCAAAGAGCACGTGGATTACTTCCCGAGGAAAGAGCAAGCCATACTTATGTGTCTTCATGAGGTTCAGGACTACTACGGGCATATTCCAAACTTCGCCCTTGTGGCGGTTGCAGACATGCTGGGCTTACCCTTAAGCCACGTGGAGAGCGTGGTTTCCTTCTATGACATGTTTGACAGGGGAACGCCCGCAAGGCACAGAATAAGGGTATGCGTCAGCGTAGTCTGTAATCTTATGAAGTCTCACGAGCTACTCAAGGCTATAAGGGAGCTCTTGGGTGTTTCCCCCGGAGAGGTGACCCCTGACGGTAGGTTTAAGGTTATAGGCGTGCAGTGTATAGGTGCATGCTCTGAAGCCCCCTGTTTTATGGTAGACCAAGACACATACAAGTTTGAATCAAAGGAGAGGTTGTATGAGGTCCTATCCCGTTACACCTAACATATACGCTGAGACAACCCTTAACTTGCTTTTAAAAAGGGCAAAAAAGCCAAAAGTTCACACCATAGAGGAGTACATTAGTGAAGGTGGTTATCAATCTTTAGAGAAGGCGCTTAGTATGAAACCCGAGGAGATAATAGACTGGGTAGACAAGAGCCAGCTGAGGGGTCGTGGGGGTGCAGGCTTTCCTACGGGTCGTAAGTGGAAGTTTGCGGTTCAGAACCCTGCACCCAGATACCTAATATGCAACGCGGACGAGTCTGAACCGGGCACTTTCAAAGACCGCATACTTATGGAAAGGGACCCGCATCTTTTAATAGAGGGCATGATAATCTCCGCTTACGCAATAGGAGCGCATCAGGCTTTTATATACATAAGGGGTGAATATCCCGCCGGCTACTACACACTCAAAAACGCCATAGAAGAGGCAAAAGCAAAAGGCTTTCTTGGAAAGAACATACTTAATTCGGGCTTTGACCTTGATATATACGTGGTAAGGGGTGCGGGCGCATACATATGCGGTGAAGAGAGCGCTCTTATCGAATCCCTTGAGGGTAAGAGAGGCTTCCCTAGGATAAAACCACCCTTCCCAGTGCATTACGGTCTTTTTGGCAGACCTACGGTGGTGAACAACGTGGAAACTCTCTGCAACATACCCCTTATAGTGGGTATGGGTTGGGAAGAATACAAGTATATAGGACCCAGCGACTACCCCGGACCCAAGCTGTTTCCCGTCAGCGGTAAGGTAAAAAAGCCCGGCGTTTACGAGTTACCCATGAACACCACGCTAAGAGAGGTCATCTTCAAGTATGCGGGAGGAACCATTGGAAACAAAAAGATAAAGGCGGTTTTCTCTGGAGCTCTTGACTGCTTCTCTGCGGAGGAGCTGGACACACCCATGGACTACTCACCCTTTGGTTTTGGTGGAACTGGCACGGTCATAGTGCTTACGGAGGAGGATGACATAGTGCAGGCGTGTATGTGGGTGGCGGAGTTCTACGCACACGAGAGTTGTGGTCAATGCACTCCGTGCAGGGTTGGAACTTACGAGCAAGCAAACCTTTTGGAGAAGGTGCTTCACTACGAAGCGGAGGAAAAGGACTGGGAAGGTCTTGATTTTGTAAACTCTCACATACAGCCCACTTCCATATGCGGTCTTGGCGCAGTGGCGGGAAGGCTCATCCGTCAGGCTATGAAAAAGTTCCCCGAGGATTGGGAGAGATATAGAAGTAAAGTAAAGGCTGGAGTGAGCTAAACATGGAGCTGTTAAAAGTCCACCCACCCTTCGTGCACTTTGCCATAGGCTTATCATTCGCCTTACTGGTTCTTGAACTATACTACAGGTTCACGGGCAAACAGCCAGACAGGCTTCATCTGATTTTTACCTTACTTTCCAGCCTGTTTATCGTGGGAGCTGCGGCCAGCGGTTATGTGGCTTACGAGTCTCAGGAAGAGAAACTTCACAAAATACAAATATTTGAAGTTCACGAGAGCCTTGGTATGTTTCTGGGTGCTTACGGTGTCGTGCTTCTGGCAGTGAGGTTAGGCTTTGAAAGGTTAGGATTTTTGAGGAAGATTTTCACTTTCATGGTTTTGTTTGGCTTTCTTGCAGTTCTTTTCCAGGGCAGTCTTGGTGGTTCTGTGGTTTACGACCACATGGTAAAACCTTGGTTGGAACAGCCTTGAGAGTGCGCTTACAGTAAGCACGAGTCAGCAACGGGATAGTTTGTAGTGGTTTTCAATCCAGCTTACCTAAGAAAGCCAGAAGGGCGGTTATGGTGGCGGGCGTTATACCGTCTATCCTGCTTGCTTGTCCCACTGTCAAAGGTCTGAGCTTTTTGAGCTTTTCCCTTGCTTCTATGGTAAGCCCGGGCACTCTATCGTAATCCATGTCTGGAGGAAGGCTTATGCTCTCCAGCTTCTTTATCCTCTCGTTTAACTTCTGCTCCCTTTCTGCATAGGGCTCGTATTTGAGGATGATTTCTACCTGCTCTCTTACGTAAGGGTGTGCTGGCACTTCAAAGCCAAGCTCCGCAAGGTTGTCTATTGAGTAATCGGAGGTAAAGAGCTGAGAAGGTGTGTAGCTCTTCGTCTCCGCACCAACCGCTACCGCCACTCTTTGAGATTTGTAGAGTTCAACCCATTTTTTAACCTGCCTTTCCAGTTCCACCACCAGCTTATACTGTTCCTCGCTCAAAAGCCCTAACTGGTATCCCAGTTTAGAAAGCCTCAGTATGGCGTTATCCTGACGCAGTTGAAGCCTGTATTCAGACCTGGATGTAAAAAGCCTGTAGGGTTCAGAAACACCCTTTGTTACCAAGTCATCCACCATTATACCTATGTAGCTTTCGTCCCTTCTGAGGTATATGGGTTCTTTACCCATGGCTCTGAGAGCTGCGTTTATACCCGCAAGTATGCCTTGACCCGCAGCCTCTTCGTAGCCCGTGGTTCCGTTAAGATTTCCTGCGTGAAAAAGACCTTTTATCTTTTTGGTCTCAAGCGTCGGATAAAGTTCTGTAGGCGGAACCATGTCGTATTCTATGGCATAGGCAGGGCGTATAAGCTCCACCTTTTCAAGTCCAGGTATGCTTCTGTAGAGCTCCCATTGAACTTCCTCGGGCAGGGATGTGGAAAGACCGTTGGGATACACCTCCACAGTGTCCCATCCTTCTGGCTCGAGGAAGACCGTATGCCTTTCCTTGTCTGAGAACTTGACCACTTTGTCTTCTATGGAAGGGCAGTATCTGGGACCTACGCCTTTTATAAGACCACCGTAGAGAGCGGTTCTATGCAGGTTTTCTCTGATAATCTGGTGAGTTTTCGGCGTGGTGTAGGTTATCCAGCATAGAGCTTGCTCCTTACCACTTTCAAACCAGTAAGTGCCTTCTGGCTCTGTCCAAAAAGAAAACTTGGGTGGTGGGTCATCACCCGGTGCTGGTTCAAGAGCGGAGTAGTCTATGGTTCTTCCGTCAAGCCTTGCGGGCGTACCAGTTTTAAACCTCCAAAGAGGGAATTGGTGCCTCTTGTAAAACTCCGCAAGACCAGTGGAAGGAGGTTCCCACGCTCTTCCTGCGGGAAAGGTTCTGTCGCCTATGTATATGACACCGTTA